>JAGOFF010000070.1 GCA_017997315.1 Clostridia bacterium | reverse complement strand
GGTTCGATCCGCCGATGGAAATCGTTGCAGTAGTCGCACACCCCGTTCTCATCGAACGTGATGCGGCTGTCCGTCGTGTCCATCACGCACTGGGTGCAGACTTGGTAAGGTCTATCGCTCATCCGGTTACTCCCGAGAAAGATCGGATCCCGTCCGGATCCGTCAGGGAAATTTACTTTTCATACTATACCAGAACCATCACCGAATTCCATGATTTCACGGAAGGCGCCCCCTCGTTCCGCAGCGTAGGATTTCACCGCACGTCCCGAATCCGTGCGTTGCGCTGACGGAATCCGAGTATAATAGTTCATGTGAGGAACTATTTATCCCGCTCCGGACCCGCCGGAGCAGACTGATCGGAGGAACCATCGGAAATGGCTGAAGCGTATACCAAGGCATGGCTCAACTACGGACCGGTCGGCCGGTCCGAAAACACGGAGTACTACCGAAGCATCCTGTGCGCCGTACAGGGGGATCCGGTGCTCGACAACGCGGTGCGTGAACTCCGCACCGGCGCAAAGGGAATGTACGGACACCTCCCGTTTGTCGTCCCGGCCGCGCCTGCGCGGGGCGGGTACATCGAACTCGCGGTGGATCCGGCGCTCGACACCGTCAAGGAAGGCTACACCATCATCTCCGACGACACCCGGGTCCGGATCACGGGCAGGGAGCCGGTCGGCGCGCTGTACGGCGCGTTTCACGTGCTCCGGCTCACCGCGACCCGCAAAAGCCTGCGGGGGCTGGACCTGCGCGTGAATCCCTCCGCACGCTGGCGCATCCTCAACCACTGGGACATGTTCGCGGCGCGTATGCACGCGGACAATACCGACGGGGTCATGAGCGGGTCGCTGTTCTTCCGGGACGGCGAGATCGTTTGCAACGAACGCACCCGCGACTACCTGCGCATGCTCGCCTCGGTCGGGATCAACGGGCTGTCGATGCATGTGGTCAACGTCTACGGAGACGCGCTCGACATGATCATGCCCCGCTTCTACAAGAAAATGGCCGAGATCTCGACGCTGTTCGCAAGCTACGGCGTCGGCATGATCATCGCGGTCAACTTCGCCTCCCCGGTCCTCATCGGGGGGCTCGAGACCGCGGATCCGGGCGATCCCCGCGTGCAGGCCTGGTGGAAAGAGACCATGGCGGGGCTGTACGCCAATGTCCCCAACATCGCCGGTCTGGTCGTCAAGGCGGACTCCGAAGGCGTGCAGGGTCCGTTCGACTACGGCCGCACCCAGGCGGACGGCGCCAACGTGGTCGCGCGGGCGATCGCACCGTACGGCGGGGTGGTGTTCTGGCGGTGCTTCGTCTACAACTGCCAGCAGGACTGGCGTGACACCGTCACCGACCGGGCCCGCTCCGGGTACGACAACTTCCACCCGCTCGACGGCCGGTTCGACGACAACGTCATCCTCCAGGTCAAGAACGGCCCGCAGGACTTCCAGGTGCGCGAACCGGTGCATCCGTTGTTCGGCACGATGGACCGGACCCACGAGATGATCGAGTTCCAGATCTATCAGGAATACACCGGCGGCCGGGTGCACACCTGTTTCCTGATCCCTCAGTTCAAGGAAATCCTGGACTTCAACACCTACGCGCTGGGCCGGGACAACACCGTCGCGGACATCGTGTGCGGCCGGACCTACGGCGACTACGAGCGCGCCGGGATCGTCGCGGTCGCAAACGCCAACGCAGGCGAGAACTGGTGCGGGCACGACCTGGCATGCGCGAATCTCTACGGCTACGGCCGGCTGTGTTTCGACACGACCGCCACGAGCGAGGAGATCGCGCACGACTTCATCCTGCAGACCTACTCCGCGCATCCCAAGGTCGTGGAGAACCTGTCCCACATCCTGCTCACCTCCTGGACGACCTACGAGAAATACAACGCACCTCTCGGGCTCGGCTGGCTGTGCAACAACGGGATGCACTACGGGCCGGGACCGGACGTGTACGAGTACGACCGCTGGGGCACCTACCACCGCGCCAACTGGGAGGCGATCGGGATCGACCGCACCAGCCGCGGCACGGGATACGTGCAGGAGTACAACGAACCCAACCGCTCGATGTACGACAACCTGGAGACCTGCCCGGAAAACCTCAAGCTGTTCTTCTACCGGCTGCGGTACGACTACGTGCTGAGTTCGGGCAAGACACTGCTGCAGCACATCTACGACACGCACTTCGAGGGGGTCGAAGACGTCGAGGTGTTCGTGAAGGAGTGGGACGAACTCCAGGGACTGGTTCCGGACGACGTGTTCGCGCGCGTGCAGAAGAAGTTCCGGCAGCAGCTCGCGCACGCCAAAGACTGGCGCGACGTCATCAATACGTATTTTTACAGACGCACGGACATCCCCGACGCCCATGGCCGCAAGATCTATGACTGATGTCAGTGCGTTCGGATCGACATCCCCGACGCGCATGAAACGGAGGAACCGATGAAAACGGCAGCACCCTATACCAAAGCCTGGCTCAACTACGGACCGGTGGACCGGTCGGAGAACACGGAATATTACTCCCGCATCCTGTGCGCCGCGCAGGGCGGCCCGATCCTCGACAACGCGGTGCGCGAACTGCGCACCGGCGCCAAGGGGATGTACGGGATCGATCCCGCGGTCGTCCCGTCCAAACCCGCACAGGGCGGTTACATCGAGCTCGCAGTGGATCCGGCGCTCGACACCGTCAAGGAAGGCTACACCATCGTCTCGGACGACACCCGGATCCGGATCACGGGCAAGGAGCCGGTCGGCGCGCTGTACGGTGCGTTCCACGTGCTCCGGCTCACCGCGACCGGCAAGTCTCTGAAGAACCTGGACATCCGCAAGAACCCCTCCGCGCGCTGGCGCATCCTCAACCACTGGGACATGTTCCTGCCGATGGTCGCCGGGAATGCCGACGGATTCCTGGGCCGGTCGCTGTTCTTCCAGAACGGTGAGATCGTGTGCAACGACCGCACCCGCGACTACCTGCGCATGCTCGCCTCGGTCGGGATCAACGGACTCGCGATGCACAACGTCAACGTCTACAACGACGCGCTCGACATGATCCTCCCCCGCTACTACAAGGAGATGACCGCGCTCTCGACCCTGTTCGCGAGCTACGGTGTCGGCATGGTCATCGCACTCAACTTCGCCTCCCCGGTCCTCATCGGGGGACTCGAGACCGCGGATCCCCGGGACGCGCGTGTTCAGGCCTGGTGGAACGAGACGATGGCCAAACTGTACGTCAACGTCCCCAATATCGTCGGATTCGTCGTCAAGGCGGACTCCGAAGGCGTGCAGGGCCCGTTCGACTACGGCCGCACCCAGGCGGACGGCGCCAACCTGATCGCGCGCGCTGTGGCGCCGTACGGCGGGGTGGTGTTCTGGCGGTGCTTCGTCTACAACTGCCAGCAGGACTGGCGCGACACCGTCACCGACCGGGCCCGCTCCGGGTACGACAACTTCCACCCGCTCGACGGCAAGTTCGACGACAACGTCATCCTCCAGATCAAGAACGGGCCGCAGGACTTCCAGGTGCGCGAGCCGGTTCATCCGTTGTTCGGCGCCATGCTGCACACCCATGAGATGATGGAACTCCAGATCGTCCAGGAGTATACGGGCGGCACAGTCCACACCTGCTTCCTGATCCCGGAATTCAAGGAGATCCTGGACTTCAACACCTACGCGGACGGACGGGACAACACCGTCGCGGACATCGTGTGCGGCCGGGCGTTCGGGGACTACGAGCGCGCCGGGATCGTCGCGGTCGCGAACGCGACCGCCTGCGAGAACTGGTGCGGACACGACCTGGCGTGCGCAAACCTCTACGGCTACGGCCGGCTGTGTTTCGACACGGCCGCCACGAGCGAGGAGATTGCGCGCGACTTCATCATGCAGACCTACTCCATGAATCCCACGGTCGTGGAGAACCTGACCCACATCCTGCTCCACTCCTGGCCGACCTACGAAAAGTACAACTCCCCGCTCGGACTGGGCTGGCTGTGCAACAACACCATGCACTACGGCCCGGGTCCGGACATCTACGAGTACGACCGTTGGGGCACCTACCATCGCGCAAACAAGAACGCGATCGGAGTGGACCGTACCAGCCGCGGCACCGGGTACGTGCTGGAGTACAACGAACCCAACCGCTCGATGTACGACAACCTGGAGACCTGCCCGGAAAACCTCAAGCTGTTCTTCTACCGGCTGCGGTACGACTACGTGCTCAACTCCGGCAAGACCGTGCTCCAGCACATCTACGACACCCACTTCGAAGGGGTCGGGGACGTCGAGGTGTTCGTGAAGAAGTGGGACGAACTCCAGGGACTGGTTCCGGACGACGTGTTCGCGCGCGTACAGAAAAAGTTCGCCCAGCAGCTGGAACACTCCAAAGAATGGCGCGACGTCATCAACACATACTTCTACAGGAGAACAGGAATCCCGGATGCGTATGGGAGAAAGATCTACGAATGATTCCTGTTCGACAGAGAACAGGGATCCCCGATGCCCATGGGAGAAAGATCTACGAATGATTCCTGTCCGACAGGAGAACGGATTTTCCGTTCGACATGGACAGGCATCCCGGACGCCCATGGACGCAAGATCTACGAATAATTCCTGTTCGACAGGAGAATGGAAACACCCCCGGCATCCCGCCTATCGCGGTGCCGGGGGTGTTTTTTCTGCTTGAAGTCCTGACGGTCTTGTTGGACCTGCCGTTCACCCGTTCCCCAGCCGCTCCCGGATCTCGTTGAAACGAGCGGTCGCGGCTTCCGACGCCTGTCCGGGACGGCAGATCGACATCCCGGCGAACTTGCGGTTGGGGCGCTCCACGATCATACGGCCGTCGGCGTCCCGCTTCGCGTCCAGCGCCGCGAACGCCTCTTGGAACCGCGGATCATTCTTCGCACGGGCATAAAAGGACAGCACATATACGTAGTTGAACAGGTTGTAGCGCAGCATGGGGTACTCGACCTGCATGAACTGGGTTCCGATCCCGTAGTGGCACGGGCCGGTCGGAGCCCGCACCGTCCAGTGCGTGAGCAGCGTTTCGACCGCGTCGTCCAGTTCGCCCGTCGCGGGGAGGCCGGTGAACCGGAACGCGTCCAGAGCGGCCAACGTGACACCCGGATTGGAGAACTCGGTCTCCGGTCCGCGACCGAAGAAAAACTTGGCGCAGCGCCATCCGCCGTCGGTGTGCCGGTGGGTCCGAAGCCACTCCAGCGCGGCGATCACCCGCTCCTCGCCGGCATATCCGTTGCGGCAGAGCGCCGCGGCGGCCGCGGCGACCGAACAGGGAAGGACCGTTCCGCCCGGTGCGGAGCCGATGCGCCCGTCCGGGCGCGCATTTGCGAGCACCTGCTCCGCGGCGCCGACCACCGCCTCGTGGTCCTGCGGCACCCCCAGTTCAGGGAGCACAAACAAAGCGGTGACCGTGCTGACCGGGCGTTCCAGCGCGACACGCCGGTCAGGCGATGCCCAGAAGTCCGCACCGTTGTCGTGGCGGGACGCCAGCAGAATCTGGAGATCCTCCGCATACAGCATGACATCCTCCCGACTCCCGGTGCCCGACCGGGCAAGCCCGGCCGGTTTGGGCAGACCGGCCGCAGCCGATCTATACGTTCAGATTCATCTTAACCCAGCCGGCCGATGAAGTCCCGAACGCGGGAATCCCCTGTATCGAAGATTTCCTCCGGGGTGCCTTCCGCGCGGACCTCGCCGCCTTCCATGAACAGGATCCGGTCGGACAGGTCGCGCGCAAACTGCATCTCGTGGGTGACAATGATCATCGTCATCCGCTCCCGGGCGAGGTCCCGGATGACCCGGAGCACCTCGCCGGTCAGCTCGGGATCCAGTGCGGACGTGGGCTCGTCGAAAAAAAGGATCCGGGGTTCAAGCGCCAGTGCGCGCGCGATCGAGACGCGCTGCTGCTGGCCGCCGGACAGCTGGTACGGATAGGCGTCGCGCTTGTCCTCGAGCCCGAGTTTGGCGAGCAGCGCGGTTGCGCGGGCCTCCGCCTCCTCCCGGCCGATCCGGTCGACGGTCATCGGGGCGTCGATGATGTTCCGGAGGACGCTGAAATGCGGAAACAGGTTGAAATTCTGGAATACCAGCCCGAAATGCCGGTGCATCCGGCGCAGTTCCTTTTTGGGCGCGTATACGCTCCGGCCGTCCGGTCCCGTACGCGCCGCGTATTCCCCCAGATACGAGAGTTCTCCGGCATCCATCCGTTCCAGCAGCGCGGCACATCGAAGCACCGTGGACTTGCCTGAACCGGACGGCCCGATGATCGAGACCACCTCGCCCTCCTCGACGGACAGCGACAGGCCCCGGATCACTTCCAGGGTACCGAACGCCTTCTGCATGTCGCGGATTTCGAGGATCTTCATCGCGCCCGCCTTTACCGGTAGTAGTTCATCGCCGCCTCGATCCGCTCCATGGCGGTCGCGACGACGAGGTTGAAGATAAAGTAGAACACGCCCGCCACCATGAGCGGGAGGATGGTGGTCTCCGCGGCGGCGATCTGCTTGGCCATCGTAAACATCTCGACGACGGTCAGCGAGAATGCCAGGGAGGTGTCTTTGACCAGCGTGATGGTTTCATTGGTGACCGGGGGCAGAATGCGCTTGATCACCTGCGGGAGGATGATGCGGAAAAAGGCCTGGGCGCGGGTGTACCCGAGCACCTGGGCGGCCTCGTGCTGTCCGGCGGGCATCGACTCGATCCCCGCGCGGTAGATTTCAGCGAAATAAGCGGCATAGTTCAGCGAAAACGCGATGATGACCGCGGCGAACCGGAACGAGCGTCCGAACTGGAGCCCGAAGACATAAAAAGGACCGAAATACACGACGATGAGTTGAAGCATGAGCGGGGTGCCGCGCATGATCGAGATGTAGATCCGGGACAGAATCCGGACGACGGACCAGCGCGACATCCGGCAGAAGGAGAGCAGCAGCCCGAGCGGAAGGGAAAAAAGCAACGTGAGCGCAAAGATCTCCACCGTCGTGAGAAATCCCTTGCCCAGCTGGATCAGTAAGAAATCCCAGTCCACCCGTATCCGTCCCGTCCGTGCCGCCGCACCGTGATTAGGAAACCGGGGGCGGGACTGCGCGCCCCGCCCCCGGCCTTGAACTAATTACTCGCCCAGGCAGATCGAGTCCTGCAGTTCCCACTTTGTGGCGATCTCCAGGAACTTTCCGTCTTCCAGCATGTCCATGAGGTTCTTCTCGACCTGGTCGCGAAGCGCGTTGTTGCCGAGCTTGAAGCCGACGCCGTACTGCTCTTCGGAGAGGTAGTCGGTCAGGATCACAAACGCACCGTCAGCCCGTTGGTCGATCTGGACCTCGGCGACCCCGATGTCCATCGCGATGGCGTCGACCGTGCCCTGCTCAAGCTCCAGGAAAGCGGTATTGTAGTCGCCGAACTGCATGAGCTCTTTAAACGAAGCCAGCAGGGCCGCGTTGTCTTCGGCTTCCAGTGCGGCCAGCGCGGAGGATTCCTTCTGCACCGCGACCACCTTGTCCTTGAGGTCCTCCGTCGAAGCGATCCCGGCTTTCGCCGCGACCACGAACACCTGGCTGTTGTTCACGTAGGGGGAGCTCCAGGTATAGTCGTCCTCACGGCCGTTCATGGTGAATCCGTTCCAGATGCAGTCGATCGCGCCCGAGTTGATCTCGTTGTCCTTGTTGTCCCAGTCGATGGGCTGTTTCACCAGCGTCCATCCCTGTCGGTTGCAGACTTCCTGGGCGAGGTCGAGATCGAAACCGGTATACTCGCCGTTCGTATCCATGAATCCGTACGGCGGAAATTCCGCGTCGAAACCGACGGTGAAGGTCTGCCCGCTTTTTCCCTTCGAGTCGCAGCCGGCCAGAAGCCCGACCGTCAGGATGAGGACCAGTGCCAACGCCAGGATTGCTCTCTTTCTCATATTCCCTCCGCGAATTCATTCCTTTTGCTGTTTAGCGCGCTAAAGTGCGGCCGTCCAGCCATGCTAGCATTTGGCTCCATGGCATGTCAAGAAGGACGGACCGGTCCGGTGCGCTTCCGGTCAGGGACCGACGGGGCAGCTTTCGTCCTCGTCATCGAAAAGCGGGGTGGAAAAGTATCGCTCCGCGGTGTCGGGCAGCACGGTCACCACGGTCTTGCCCCGGCCCAGTTTCGCGGCCAGCTTGAGCGCGGCCGCTACGTTGGTGCCGCTCGAGATCCCGCACATCAGGCCTTCCAGCCTCGCCAGGTCCTTGGCGGTCCGGATCGCCTCTTCGTCGGTGACGATGCAGATCGAGTCGTAGATCCGGGTGTTGAGCACCGCGGGGATCAGCCCGTCGCCGATGCCCATCTGCAGGTGGGTCCCGATGTCTCCGCCCGACAGGATCGCGGCATGTTCCGGCTCGACCGCCCAGATCTCGACATCCGGGTTCCGCTCCCGCAGCACCTCGCCGATGCCGGTGATGGTGCCTCCGGTCCCGATGCCGGAACAGAATCCGTGGATCGGTCCGCCGGCCTGCTCGAGGATCTCGAGCGCGGTATGGTGACTGTGGACCATCGGGTTCGCCTCGTTCTCGAACTGCTGCGGCACAAAGACGTCCGGATCCGCGGCCGCCATGTCCAGCGCGGTCTGGAGACACTTCTTGATGCACTTCCCGATGTCGCCGTCGTCGTGGATTTCGATCACTTCCGCGCCGTAATGCGTCACGAGCTTCCTGCGCTCTTCGCTGACGCAGTCCGGCATGATGATGACCGCCCGGTAGCCCCGGACCGCCGCGACCAGCGCCAGTCCGATACCCTGGTTGCCGCTGGTCGGCTCGACGATGATGGAGCCGGGGTGAAGGCGCCCCTGCTTCTCGGCTTCGAGGATCATGTTGAACGCGGTGCGGGTCTTGATGGAGCCGCCGACGTTGAGCCCTTCGTATTTGACCAGCACTTCCGCGTTCTCGGGGCGGTTCATCCGGCCGAGCCGGATCAGCGGGGTATTGCCGACCGCTTCCAGGATGTTGTTCAGGACCATGGTACCTCCGGGACGGACGGGAACGGCGGCCGCGGATCGGATCCGTCGCGGCCGCCGGCCGTTTTTGTCTTATCACTGTAACGCATCCGGCCGTGGATTTACAGCGGCTGCATCGGGAATCCGGTTTCCCCGCCTTCCAACCGGAGCGTCACGTTCCCTTTCTTGTGCCCGGACCGGACATGGCGCATTGCCTCTTCGGCCTGTTCCAGCGTCCGGCGGCCGTCCATCACCGCACGCAGACGTCCTGCGGCGGCCATCTCCGACAGCCGCTCCAGGTCCCGCGCCTTGCGCTCCGGACTGCGCAGCCCGGTCGCGGCCATGACCGCGCGCCGCTTCCGGCGGGGATGCATCAGCATGTGAAGCAGGGTCGAGGGATCGGGCCCCGTGACCAGATAGATCCCGCCGGGCGCGAGGATCGGGCGGCACCGTGCATAGGAGGACTTGGCGACCGTGTCGTAGACGATGTCATAGACTGCGCCGGTGCGGGTGAAATCCTCGCGGGTGTAGTCCAGCACTGTGTCTGCGCCCAGGGAGCGGACGAGTTCCTGGTTTTCCGGTCCGCACACCCCGGTCACCTCCGCGCCGAAAAGCTTCGCCAGCTGGACCGCATAGGTGCCGAGCGCGCCGGACGCGCCGTTGACCAACACCCGGAGTCCCGGTGCGATGCGGCCGCAGTCCCGCAGGAACACCAGCGAAGTAAATGCCCCGTCGCAGAGCGTGGCCGCTTCCGCATAGTCCCATCCGTCCGGCACCCGCGCCAGCGCGGCGGCCTCCGGGAGCGCGACGTACTCCGCGTACGCGCCCAGCCCGAGTCCGGCGGATCCGAACACCCGGTCCCCGACCGCGAACCGCCGCGCTCCGCGGCCGGTCTCCACGACGTCGCCCGCGAACATCTCGCCCAGGATCCGGTCCCGGCGCAGCAGGATTCGCGAAGCCGCACGCGCGGCACGGGAGGCGTTCCCGGACCCGGGCGTCACGCAGTCGGTGGGTGAGACCACCGCCGCCCGGACCCGCACAAGGATGCCGCCGTCGCGCACCGCGGGTGTCGGGACCTCCCGGATCTGCAGGAGGTCCGGCCCTTCGCCGGCGTTCCGGAATACCGCCTTCATGTGCCGCCTGCCTTTCCCGGGTTATCAACCGGCTTCTCATGGAAGCGGCACGAGAACACCTCTTCCAGTGAAAGCTCGAACACGCGCGCGATGCGGAAGGCCAGCTCGAGCGACGGCGAGTACTTGCCGCTTTCGATCGCCAGGATGGTCTGCCGCGTGACGCCCGTGCGCCGCGCCAGATCCAGCTGCGTCATCTCGCCGTGTTCGAACCGCAGCTTCCGGATGGTGTTGCTGATCTCGATCCTATCCATGCCGGCCCCCCCTGCGGTAGAAATACAGCGAGGAGGCCGCCTCGCAGAGCCCGGCCAGGTGGAACGAGACAAACGCGGTGTTGAGCATGAGGGCCGGCGGGTACCGCAGGACCAGCAGGACCAGTGAAGCGACGAATCCGAAGCCGGCGACGGCATATCCGTTCCGCATCGCCTTGAGCCCGATGAGCTTGTCCATCTCGTCCTCGACCGAGGGGTCGTCGCCCTCCTCGTGCCGTACTTCGTTCGCCAACGCCTGGCTGATCTGGAACAGGATCTGGATCACGATCGTGACGACGATCCCGA
>JAGOFF010000069.1 GCA_017997315.1 Clostridia bacterium | reverse complement strand
GTTCCGATCGGCGGTCCAATCAAATCCCTCCGCCTTGACCCGGTCGAGGGAATTGCAGGTATACAGATCCGGTTCCTTGCCGTAGATCCAGCAGACGGCTGCGTCGAACGCGTCAAAATCGATCCGGTCGTACCCGTCGGGCACGGCGGTGTCGACCGGCAGGAACATGCCGATCCAGTATTGGAACGGCTCCCCCTCTTTGATGCGGATCAGGCCGCAGTACGCATCCCGGCCGTCAAACGGCTCCCCTTCGCCGACGGACTGCTCAAGGGGCGCGAACCAGCCGTTGCCGAACCACTCGCCCCATTTGGATGAGAACGCTCCGTTGACTTTGTCATCCTCTCCGTAACACTTGCCGACGAATCTCATCGCGGGCAGCGACTGACGGTATACTTTTATGATGTCCGGCATAACGATCCCTCCCTCACAGGTTCTTGCTCGTGATCGCAGCGTGATAAGTACTCCGCTTATTATAATCGATTCACTGCTTTACCCATCTGTCCGGTTCATCCACTCATTTTTCAGGGTCGCCGACTTGTGAATATGCAGCCAATGGCTGCATAAAAGGGTGAGCCGCGGACCGCCTTGGCTTATAATGGGTGTCGGCACAGATTCCATCACAGGAGGTCAAATCATGAAGTATTACGTAGACGTCCATGCCGCAAAGGATGGAGACGGTTCCGCCGGGAGACCGTTCCGTCAGATCGACGAAGCCGCGAAGATCGCGCTTCCCGGTGACGAGGTTCTGGTGGCGCCCGGCATCTACCGGGAGTATGTCCGTCCGGTCCACGCCGGTACGGAGGAGGCCCGCATCACGTATGTCAGCACCGTTCCCCTGGGCGCCGTGATCACCGGTGCCGAAGAGGTCAAGAACTGGCGGCATCACGAAAAGAACGTCTGGGTCTGCCGGATCCCCAACAGCACGTTCGGCGGCTACAATCCCTATTCCACGCTGGTGTACGGCGACTGGTACTTCGCGACCCCGAACAAGCATACCGGCTGCGTGTACCTGAACAACAGGGCCCTGTACGAGGCCGCCACCCTGGAGGAATGCATCCGCGGCGAAGTGTACGAGTGCAGCTGGGTGCCGGAAGAATCCGTCTTCAAGTGGTATGCGGAGCAGGATACGGACACCGATGAAACGGTCCTGTACGCGAACTTCCAGGGGAAGGATCCGAACAAGGAGAACGTGGAGATCAACGTCCGCCGCCGGTGCTTCATGCCGGAGGTGACGGGCATCGGCTACCACACCGTCCGGGGATTCCGGATCGACAAGGCGGCCACCAACTGGGCTCCGCCCGCCGCTTTCCAGGACGGCATGATCGGCCCGCACTGGAGCAAAGGCTGGATCATCGAGGACTGCGAGATCTCCAACAGCAAGTGCGCCGGCATCTCGCTGGGCAAGTATCTGGATCCCGACAACGACCACTACTTCACCTACAAGTACGTCAAGAGCCCCACCCAGATGGAGCGGGACGCGGTGTGCCGCGGCCAGTACCACGGATGGCTCAAGGAGAAGGTCGGCAGCCACATCGTGCGCCGCTGCGACATCCACCATTGTGAGCAGGGCGGCATCATCGGCCGCATGGGCGGCGTCTTCAGCGTGATCGAGGACAACCACATCCACCACATCAACAATATGATGGAGCTGGGCGGCGCGGAAATCTCCGGCATCAAACTGCATGCCGCCATCGACGTGCTCATGCGGCGCAACCACATCCATCACTGCACGATGGGCATCTGGTGCGACTGGGAGGCGCAGGGGACCCGGATCTCCCAGAACCTGCTCCACGACAACCAGCGTCCGTCCTTCGCCAAGAATCTCGCCGGCGGCATGATGTCCCAGGACATTTTCGTGGAAGTCAGCCACGGCCCGACGCTGATCGACAACAATATCCTATTGTCCGACGCCAGCCTCCGCATCGCGACCCAGGGCATCGCCATGGTGCACAACCTGATCTGCGGCGCGCTGACCAACACCGGCGGCGGAACCGGCCCGCGCTACACCCCGTACCACATCCCGCACCGTACGGAAGTCATGGGATTCATGTCGATCCTCCACGGGGACGACCGCTTCTACAACAACATTTTCGTCCAGAAGTGGCCCTCCGAGGACTTCGTCATCCACCACGACCAGAGCACGGCCACCGAAGCGGAGAACCGGCTGGCCGGCACGCACGTGTTCGACGAGTATCCGACCTATCAGGAGTGGATCGCGCAGTTCGACTTCACCCATCTCGCAAACATGCGGGCGTTGGGGCCGGTCCACGCCGACCATCTCCCGGTCTGGTGCGAGGGGAACGCATACCTGAACGGCGCCAAGGCGTGCAAGAAGGAAGTCGGCGGCCTGTCCGTCGAGGATCCGGACGTCGTCGTAGAACTGCTTGAGAAAGACGGTCAGTATGTCCTGAAGACGAACGTGTACGACAAGATCAAGGATTTCTGCAGCCGGATGATCCATACCGACATCCTGGGGAAAGCCTTCGAGCCCGAGCAGCCCTACGAGAACGCGGACGGAACCCCGATCCGGTTCGACACGGACTACTTTGGAAACCGCCGCGGCATCCAGGTGATCCCGGGGCCGTTCGCCTCCGCCGGCGGGAAGATCAAGCTGTAAACGTCCTGCGGCAAGAACCCCCAATGAAATGCGCCGGCATCTGTCTCTGTATCCGCAGAGACAGGTGCCGGCTTTCTTTTGATGCACG
This sequence comes from Clostridia bacterium, assembly GCA_017997315.1. Taxonomy (GTDB): domain Bacteria; phylum Bacillota; class Clostridia; order Saccharofermentanales; family UBA5734; genus JAAYKS01. Next base: position 8,061 of record JAGOFF010000069.1, on the reverse strand, counting down.
GACGGATCCGATCCGTCCCTTGATCTTGTCGGGGTGTTCCCTTATATTTCCGCGACGGATCCGTCGGGATTGTATCGGGGCCGGTACTGAATGTCTTTGTACGGATGCACCGCCATTTTTGCTTCGTCGAGCTCGATCCCGAGGCCCGGTACGACAGGAGCCTGGAAATAGCCGTCAACCGGTTTCAGATCGATGGAATAGAGATCGCTGCGCGGATACACCGCGTTGGCGGCAAACTCGAGGATCGCAAAGTTCTGCGTCGCCATCGCGACCTGCATGCTTGCAGCCGTCGCCACCGGTCCGTTGGGATTGTGCGGTGCAAAACGGATATGGTACACCTCGGCATAGGAGGCGATTCTGCATATTTCGCTGATCCCGCCGCAATGGCAGATGTCCGGTTGCACGTAATCCACCAGCTGGTTTTCAACGATTTCCCGGAAATCGAACCGGTTGAACAGCCTCTCGCCGGCGGCAAGGGGCACCCCGTCGGAATTCCCGCGTATCCGCTTGTATTCCATGGGATTCTCGGGCGGAACCGGCTCCTCATAAAAGAACAGGTTGTACTTCGAAGCGGTTTTGATCTGCTTGATCGCTGCAGCCGTACTCAACTGCCCATGGTTGTCGACCATGAGTTCCTTGTCGTTCCCGATGGCCTTTCGAATTCCGTTCAGGATCTCGTCAAACCCGTTCTCCGGTCCGCCGGTCTTGACGCCGGCAAACCCCATCTCCACCCATTTCCCCGCCATTTCGCTGTTGGGGGCATGCGTATATGTCCGGATCCTGTCCCGGACCCGGCCTCCCAGCAGCATGTAGGTCGGTACCTTGTAGAGCTTCCCAAGCAGGTCCCAGATCGCCATGTCGATACCGCTGATCGCGGACATGTGGACAAAACCGCCCTTCCAGAAGCCGTGGTGATACATCTGCCGCCAGATTTTCTCCACATTTCCTGGATCCTGACCGATTACGCTCCGCTTCGCCAGCACATGGATACAGGCCGCGACCGCCTGCTCCTGTCCTTCCACGGAAGCTTCGCCCCAACCGTAGAGGCCGCCATCGGTCAACACCTTGACGAACAGCCAGTTCTGCCTTCCGGCTTCCACTATGAACGTCTTGACTTCCGTAATCTTCACTTCTCTGCCTCCTCGCTCTCGTCCCGTCCACTTGCATCTGTCAGATCCAGTACCGTGGTGTTGTTATGGTTCTTCCACCGAAACCTGCGGACTTCCCGCTCTTCCCCCTGGTAGGGTTCGGTTCCCGTACAGACGCATTCGAATCCGGATTTCTCGAGAACCTTCTCCGAAGCCGCATTGTCCGCAAGGCAGATGCCCCAGATCTCCGATATCCCTTTTAGCTTAGCGATGACCGGCAGGAACGCCTGGACCGCTTCCGACGCATATCCGTGCCCCGTGTACTTCGCGGCGATGTGGTATCCGATCTCCCATCCGTCCCCAAGCTTTACCAGCTGAACATATCCCGCGTTCGCTCCGCCCCTGAGGAGGACCGGGTATACGTAGGGTCCGTCTTCGCTGTCATACTGCGCAATCAGATGCTTCAACACAGCCCGCGCATCCTCGATGGTTTCAAACACTTCATCCGGAACGAACCGCCTCATGTCCTCGTCCAGGGAGTTCCGGTGCACATCCGCCGCCATCTCCATCGTGAATTCCGTGAGGATCAGGCGCTCCGTCTTGATTTCCATTCTTTGGGCCCTTTTGTCTCCGTTCATGCGGATCCGCCTCCGGTCCGGACAGGCTGACCGATCCCTTCCAGATACCTCACCGCTTTGCCCGTCGCCTCCGCGTATCCGATTTCCGACCGGGTGCTGCTGCCGACATACCCGCCGACATTGATCACAAAGATCTCATCGGCCATGTCGATCTTCCGCTTGTGCATGTCGTCCAGCATGTCCTTTGTCCCCTCGGTCCACACCGCGTCGTCGCCGGAATGCCCGAAGAGGCCGACGCTGATGACAATGTTCCCCTCCAGGGTCAGGCGCTTCTGGGCCTCCAGAAACGCATCCTTGAAGCGGGTGCTGCCGCACAGCGTGATGACTTTGTACTTTCCGACCATTTCCGGCGTCCACCTCCCCGGGATCTGCAACCTGTCTTTTATCCATTTGTACATACATACACGTCCGTCATGACCGAATCCATGCCGGCCCAGTCCTTCTTCTCCGCCTGCTCCGGGAGCCTCTCGAATCCGTTGAGCTGCAGCACCCCCGCGGAACGGACGTTGTCCGGCATGACATAGGCAACCAGCCTGGACAGCCCCTGCCCGGCCAGCAGGTAGTCCTTCATCAGCGAAACCGCATGGGTGGCGACGCCGCGATGCCAATACGCTTCATTCACGATGTAGCCGATGGTCACGCCGTTTTCGCGTTTGCGGTAGTCGAAGACCTGGGCGATGCCGATCAGGCGGCCGGGTTCGTTTCTGAGATAGATGCCAGGCATGATATATCGCTTCTTGTCAAAATCCCTGCCGGCGAGATTCCGGATGGCCGTCAGCAGGCTGCCTCTGCTCTTCCGAAACAGAAAGTGAGGGATATACGTGTAGATCTTCTCATTGCCGGTGATCTCGAGAAGCGCGTCGACATCCGGCTCCTCCATCTTCCGGATCACGATGAAGTCATCTTGAAGATAAGGAAATTCATCGAACAGCGCCATACGGACTCCCTCTGCATTTCTTGAGTATCGATCCGGTGCAGGCGGCTACTGCAGGATATAGTCGATCGACACCTCGACATTGTTCTTGATGGCGATCCATACCGGCGAGATGGATTCGGCCAGGGCGATCGACTTCCGGACGTCCTCTTCCTTGACCCCGTCCGCGTTCAGCGTGATCACCGCATGGATCTTTTCGAGTGAAAGCGGATTCATTTTCCGGATTCCGTACGCTCTCATCTCATATCGGGTGATCCGGCTCCCCATTCTGCGCAGAAGCGCAGTGATCCCCGTGCTCACGCATCCCGCAAAGCTGAACAGCAGGACCTCCAGCCCCAGGAACCCCTCGCCGTCCCCCAGGGGCGGCACATAGTCCATCGTGATCCCCTGGTCCTGCCGCTGGTTCGATACCGCGGTAAACTTCACCTTCTCGTTGACCAGCTTCAGGTCGACATACAGTTCGTCGCTCATGGATCTCTGCCCTCCTCACATGGCTTCATCCGGAAAGGTGAAGCACTCCCTTTGGATCTTCCCGCGCCCCATCCGTCAGGCCGTCACATGAGATACCTGAAGGATCGGCAAACGCGGTTACAATCAGTATAGTGTCATCCATGGATGACGGGTATGTCCTGTATCGCCGATCGCCATGACATGTGCGACCGGTTCACGATAGAAAGCCGAGGTGGGTGGGTATGAAGACGCCATCCGCTGACTGGAAGAAAAAGACCTTTCTCTTTATGGTGAGCCAAGCCGTTTCCCTGTTCGGCTCTTCGCTCGTGTCCTATGCGATTCTGTGGCGGATCACGCTGGATACGCAGTCCGGCTTCATCCTGTCGCTCTACCTGCTGTTCGGCTTTCTGCCGACGTTCTTCCTGTCTCCGTTTGCCGGGGTCTGGGCGGACCGATATGACCGCAGGCGCCTGATCATGCTCGCGGACGGAGGGATCGCGGCGGTCACTGCCCTTCTGGCCGTCCTCTTTCGGGCCGGGTACCGTGATTTGTGGCTTTTCTTTGTCATCCCGCTGTTCCGCGCGCTCGGATCGGCGGTACAGACCCCGGCGGTCAGCGCCGTGCTGCCCCAGATCGTTCCGGCAGACCGGCTGATGAAAACAAACGGGTTGTTTGCGAGTCTGAACTCCGGCATCCTGCTGGTCTCGCCCATGGTCGGCGGGGCGCTGCTCAACCTCACATCGCTCGAGCTGATCCTGATGATCGACGTCGTGACGGCGATCATCGCCATCCTGGTGATGCTTTCTCTGAAAGTGCCGGTTCCGGTCCGCACCGAAGCCGAATCCGGGAGGAAATACCGTCAGGACCTGATCGACGGAATCCGATACATCCGACGGCACTCATACATCGGACGGTTTTTCATTTATATAACGTTCCTGTTCATCCTGGTCACCCCTGTCGCCATGCTGACCCCGCTGCAGGTCGCCCGGAGTTTCGGGGACGATGTCTGGCGCCTGACCGCCATCGAAGTCGTCTTCTCCGGCGGGATGTTCGCCGGCGGATTGCTGATCGCCTCCTGGGGCGGATTCCGGAACCGCATCCGGACGATGGCGCTCTCGACCTTGATGGCCGGAGTCGCCGCCGTCGTACTGGGTGTGGTCACGGATTTCCGGATCTATCTCGGCATCATGACAGTCACCGGGCTGACCCTGCCGTTCTTCAACACGCCTGCGACGGTCCTGCTCCAGGAGAAAGTCGAACCGGAATACCTGGGAAGGGTTTTCGGGGTGATGGGCATGATCGCCAGCGGGGTCATGCCGACCGCCATGTTCGTCTTCGGACCCCTGGCGGACCGGATCCGCATCGAGTGGCTGCTGATCGGCTCCGGCGTCCTGCTGACGGTCCTGGCCGGCGGTCTGACCGCGAGCAAAGCCCTGCTGGCTGCCGGCGAACCCGCCGTGGCGGCCGTCACGCGCGCACCGGTCCGGAAGCCGGTGCGGATACGGACCGATTGTCCGCTCGGACAACCGGATTGTCCGCAATGAAAGGAGAATCACCATGAAGAAGATCCGTAAATCCATTCGGATCGATACGCCGCGTGAGGCGGTCTGGGCCGCAGTCATCGATGATGGGAAATATCGGCTGTGGGCCGCGCTTTTCGCACCGGGATCCTACTTTGACGGCGGATGGCGGCCGGGGGATTCCATCCGGTTCCTTACGAAAGACGACCGGGGGCGCGCCAGAGGCATGCAGGCCCGGATCGCCGTCAATGAGCACCTCAAGCGCATCTCCATCCGGCATATCGGGCTTGCCGACGGCGACCGGATCGATTCCGACAGCGACGAAGCGAGAAAATGGACGCCGGCCGACGAGAATTATGAGCTGGAATCCCTGTCGCCGCATTCCACCCGGTTTACCGTCGAGGTCGACACTCCGGAGGAGTATCTGGAGGAGATGGCCGAAGCATGGGATCTCGCCCTGCTCAAACTGAAAGAGGTATGCGAGCGGAACCTGGCGCCCTTTACACCCATCACCCTGACAATCCACGTACGGGTGCCGCTGGAGTCCGCCTGGGCGTGCTGGAATTCCGCCGAATGCGTCCGGAAGTGGAACCATGCCTCCGACGACTGGCACTGTCCGGCTGCCGCCAACGATCTGCGTGTCGGCGGGCGGTATGTCTACACGATGGCGGCCCGGGACGGCAGCGCGTCGTTTGACTTTGCCGGGACCTATACGGAGATCGTTCCCGGCGAACGCATCACGAGCCAGCTGGATGACGGCCGCATGGTCCGGACCGTGTTCGAGGCGGTCGGGCCGGATCGCACCCGGATCGTCGAGACCTTTGAAGCCGAGCATGAGTATCCGCTCGACCGGCAGCGTGAAGGCTGGCAGGCGATTCTGGACAACTTTCGGAAAACGATGGAATCGGACAAATAAACTGTCCCGGCTATCGGAGAGCCGCCCGGCCGGGGTTCACACCCACTCGACCCCGAGTTCCCGCCCGATCATGCGCATCTCCTCCAGCGTGGCCTCCTGGACGGGGATGCCCTCGCGAAGCATCCGTTCCCGCGATTCCAGCTCCTTCTCGCCGTGAATGTAGATGCGGTCCTGGCCTTGAGCCTTGGGGCTCTCGCGCAGTTCCTGCAGGAGCGCGGACATGCGGGCGCGGATCTCCGCCTTGTCGCCGAAGACGCCGTAGTCGATGGCCCACAGCGTAAAGGTGGTGTCGGTGTTTCCGGACTTCTGCACATGGGGGCCGGTGGTGCCGCCGCTGACAATGGTGGTGAGGATCTCGACGATCATGGCCAGTCCGTAGCCCTTGTGCGAGCCGGTCTGCTCGTCCAGTCCGCCCAGCGGCAGGATGCCGCCGCCGGCCTTGGCGATGATGTTGCGGATGATGTGGCCGGCATCCGTACAGTCGCGGCCCTCCTCGTCGGCGGCCCAGCCGACCGGCAGGGGTTCGCCGCGCTTGTCGTAGACCTCGAGCTTGCCGCGGGTCACGACGGTGGTGGCGGCGTCGTACCAGAACGGAACGGGATCGGCGGGCATGCAGAGCGCGATGGGGTTGGTACCCAGCATGGCCTTGCGGCCGTGGGTCGGGATCATGATCGCCTCGGTGTTGGCCATGCTGATGCCGATCATATCCTGTTCGGCGGCCATCGAGGCGTAGTAGCCTGCGATGCCGTAGTGGTTGGTGCGGCGGATGACGACCATGCCGATGCCCGATGTGCGCGCCTTGTCCATCGCGAGCCGCATGCCGTACTTGCCCATCACCTGCCCCATCGTATACGGGGCGTCGATCACCGCCGAGATCGGGGTCTCGTGCAGCACGGTAAAGCCGGCGTCCGGCCGGATGGAGCCCTCCTGCATCGCCCGGTAATAGCGGATCAGCCGCTGAACGCCGTGGGATTCGATCCCGTAGAGGTCCGCGGTCAGAAGCACATCGACGATGTCGGCGCTCTGCTCCGCGATGTAGCCCGCGGCCCGGAACACGGCCTCCCCGAACGACCGCAGCCGCGGCTCTTCGATGTACAGATAACCCATATACGCTTCCCTTGCCTCTTCTGTCCAAATACTCCGCTCGTCGGCGGGTCGAGGGACCGGGGAGGGGGTGCCTCCCGGACCTTTGACCATTGTACCCGATCCGCTGTTGTCCGGACTGTCGGGAATCCACTGCCGTGACCGCGCCAAGCTCTACAGACTCAGCACGTAAATCGCGTGAGGGTATTCTTTCCCTCTGAACAGTTCCATGTATCTCTCTTTTGAATCGACAAACCCCTGCCGCTCTGCGGTCCTGATCGAATCGATATTTTCCGTAAAGATATGTGCCTCCATTCTCTTGATTTTCATTTCATTCTTCGCGAACTCCAGGATTGCGGCCAATGCTTCCGCCATGTATCCCTGTTTCCAGTAGTCCGGGTAAAGGTCATACCCGACGTGACAGGATCCGGCTTTTCTGTCCCAACAATGGAACCCGCATGTACCGACCCGTTCACCATCGCGTTTCCTTGTGATGATCCATCTGTGCGGATTCTGCGGCCCCTCTTTCAGGTAGAAGCCAATCAGCTCTTCGGCCTCTTCGATGCATGTGAACGGTTCCGCGTCAAAAAGGAATCGATTCACTTCATCGTTGGAAAACTGCCTGAGCATGAACTCACAATCGTTTTTACCGATATTCTTTAAAACCAGCCTGTCCGTCTCCAGTTCCTTGAATAACATCCTTCTCGCTCCTAACTTTGACGCAACCCGATCGCTGCTCCCGATCCGACTCAAGCTGAGTCCCATCGTAACAAAAAAACCGGGGCAGACAGCCCCGGCGGGAGATGGATCGGGGGGTACCACCCGATCCGTCACGACTCCTGCAGTTCCGCACTGAACAGATAGGCGGTGCCGGGTTTGCCGAAGCCGTCCGGAAACACCTCGGCCGTCCAGTACTTTCCGGGGTAGGGGATCGGTACGCCCTGGCCCAGCATGATGTTGCGGGTGACATCGTACATCGCGTCGACGTCATAGCCTTCGCGCCGATGCATGGCGTCCGTATCACCGGAAAAAACCGCATACGCGAACTGGGACATGTAGGGCGGTCCCGCCACGCCGTCGTCGTACGGCACGAGATCGAAATGGAGCATCCCCTCCGGCACGGGAGTCTCCGGTTTCATGAACCTTCCCCAGACGCCGTGCCACGGGCCGACATCCACCCCCAGCCCGTAGTGGTGCATGAACAGGATGTCAAACGCATAGTCCGACTGATATCCGCTCATACCGTCCAACGTACGGAAAAGCTTCCTGCGGACTTCCACATCGGCCAGGGCGTCGCCTTCCAGGCCGATGAAACGCATGGCGGGAGCCTTTATATAATCGCTACCGACCAGTTTGAAACCCTTCTGCTGCTGTTCCACCATATCCGGCATGAAAAGCGCCTACTGCACCGCCGCGTCGAATTCCTTCAGGC
>JAGOFF010000068.1 GCA_017997315.1 Clostridia bacterium | reverse complement strand
GACGACCACATACCGGATCCGGTACTTGCTGAGGAAAGCAGCCGCATCCTCTTCGTCCAGTCCTGCATAGAACCGGAGGATCTCGCTTTGCCGGGGGGAGACGACCGACGCCCAGGCGTCCGGTGTATCTTTGCTGGTACGCCACAGATGCTCATGGGTTTCCCACCCGAGCACGGTCGGAAGTCCGGTGAAAACGGAAATACGGCAATTGTCGCGATAGCTCTTGCCGAACATCTCGAGGATGACCGGCTGCCCGGAGATGTTTTCATTCATCCACTCGATGCAGGCCAGATCGTCCGCCAGCTCGTTGGCTTCGCTGCCCGGAATGACAGCGCTGTCGATGGTTCCGATCTGCCGGGATCCGTCCAGACCGGCGTAGAATACGGGCGAGTAGCTCATCGACCAAGTGATGGTCGATCCGGTCAGCGGATAGTGGAGGGGGATCAGGAGGACCAGGGAGGCGAGCACCGCGGATACCAGCCGTGCAGGCCGGTCCAGCCGTTCGGCGGCATCCGTCCAGAACCGCACGGCCGCATAGGCCGCGACCAGCGACAACAGCACAAATGCCTGATAGGTGAACTTGAACATGGTGTTGGCCCGGGAGTACGCACCCCTGTAGATATCCACCACAAACACGAGCTCAGGCAGAAGGATCAGCCCGATGCCGCACAGGAAGATCCCGCAGGCAAACAGGTCGGCGGGACGGATGCCGAGCAGCAGCCGCGCCAGCGGCCCGCGCGCGCCGGCCGCGTCCGGCCAGGGGGTCTGGCCGCCCTTTCGACGCTTCCACAGCGTACGAAGGAAAAAGGCCGCCCCGAGTCCCGCATGCACACCCCACAGCATGATCAGCTGAAACAGCCGGGAATGGTTGGACGCGAGCGCGATCTCCTTGGACATCGGCTGGAACGCCAGACTGAAGGGGAGGGAGACCAGGTTCGACAGGAGAAACAGGAACGCAAGCTGCGCGCCGGCCAGCGTAAGCGCGTCCGCGGACAACAGCGTCAGCAGGCAGCATCCCGCAAACGCGACGGCATACAGCGCCAATGCGACCGCCGGCGAGGAAGCCGCCAGGAACGGGAAGAGGATCAGCAGCATCTGGAGCGTGAAGACCGGAATGGACTCCCAGCCGGCGATCGAGCCGTAGCCGCGCAGATTGGCCAGCAGCAGAATCAGGCCAGCAACCGCGAAATAGATGACCAGATCCCAGAAGTTGCACATGGTGAAGATGCCGAGGAGGACGCCCGCTGCGATCATGCCCGGCTCGGTGGCCCACGTCGCGGCTCGCCGGACGGTCGCGGACAGCTCTTTCCGCAGCCACTGCGGCTCATCCCTGGCCGCCAGCCGCACCCGGAGCGTCCAGGTGTTCTGGGCGGCATGGCGGAGCCGGTCCGACCGGTACAGGACGAAAAGGATGCCGAGGAACAAAAGGACGAAGGCAAGGTTGATGAGGTGGGGATGGAGGTCCGCCACGAGGAAGGAATAAAACGGGAACTCGTGGATGGTCTTGTCCGGAACATCCGGGTTGTAGCCGATGAACCGTGTCGAGTCCGGAAAGAAAAATCCGGACGTCTTGGTGCCTACGTCGATCCCGATCCTGGCGAAAAAGCGGAGAAACGCGTTGCCGATACTGCTCTCATCGTAGAAGAACGAGTGCGAGTTGCCCGCGAGCTGCACCATCACGCCGGCCAGAAGCCCGGCCGCAACCGGTGCGGCCTTCGCTCCCGGGGCGCTCTCCCCCATGCGCTTCCGGTCCGCCAGCATGCGGTCGGTCCAGGCATGGACGACCGCATACGACAGGACGAACGTGAGGGCGAAAGTGGTCGCCATGCCGAGGTTGTACGTGACCGCCGGTGTCATCCCGGCGAGCTTTGTCAGGCAGGTATAGAGGTATTGTCCGAAGTAGTAATAGTTGAACGACTCGCCGGCAAGCCACAGGTCCTGCCCCGGCAGCCATTCGGTGCGCATGAGCGACATCATGTACCCGTAGTCCATGAATTTTTCAGGGATGGATTCAATGGCGGGTTTCAGCGCACGCGCATAGGACGCGAAGAGCAGGACAAGTCCGAACAGGGTTTCACCCCATGCCGCCTGCCGCAGCAGCCGCGGAGAACGGGCCACGGAACGCCAGACGCCGCGGCTCTGCGCGGGAATCAGGTTGGCGGCGATCCCCGCCGCGAGCACACCCAGGATCGCCAGACGGGTAAAGGGAACGATATGCAGATAGGAAAGGGTCCATACGGTCAGGGAAGTGACCGCCATGGCGGCGGGCTTGGCGAACAGATACCCCGCGTCGCCGCGGAATCCGAACAATCTGGCGCAGGACGGAAACCAGATCAGCGCCGGGATCGAGATCGTCGCCCACCAGCGAAGGAAGTCCAGCCAGTCCGAACGCAGCACCAGGGGGGACAGTACGGCCGGCAGCAGCGGCAGCAGCAGCCCCAGGAACCGTACGGGCCCTGCTTCGCGCAGAAAATCCGCGGATTCCGGATCAGCCTTCCCGATGTGTCTCTTCAAGATACGCCTCCACGGCCGACGCCGCCTGCCCGGCCAACCGGATCGCATAGTTTACACCGCGGTCCTCAGGGTAGATCTGTGCGAGGCTCGCGAGCTTGACCCCCGGATCGGGGGTGTCCATCGGCGCGATGAGAAGGGAATACCCGCGCGGGATGACAGGCTGCGCATACCGGGTCCGCTTGATGCGCCACTCCACCACGTCGTCCGCGGAAAAGCCGGGGACCATCTTGCCGAGCTCACTGCAGAACAACCGGAAGATCTCGTCATCGGTGGCGGTCCAGAGGGGATGGGCGATGCTGAGATAGCGCGACAGGTAGAGGACCGGACCGAGGTATGGCCCTGTTCCAGTCAGATTGGTGTGTTCGACCGCCACGACGAACGGAAGGTCGTCGCAGATGGTCGTCCAGTAATACCGGGACAGACTGTCGCGCAGCCGGAGCGTCAGGCAGAGGTTTGCCTTGTGGGAGACGCTGGAAGCCTTGTCGAGGTACTCCGCAGGCAGGCGGAGCGCCTGTGCGATGTTTACGAACTGCCGCCCGGCGATGCACGCGACGACCGCGTCGCATGGCAGCGTGCGCGCGCTGCAGTCTTCGAGGATGCTGGTCACGGCATAGCCGCCGGTGTCCCGCCGGGAGATTTCCAGCGCGGTACAACGGGTCAGGATGACGCCGCCGCGAGCCGTGATCTCCTCGGCCAGCCGGTCGATCATCCGGGCGAAGCTCCCTTTCATGTAGCCCAGAGACTCCCGACCGGCTTTCCCCTTGCGGGATCCGCCGCGCAGCTTGAATTTGTTCCAGATCCAGACCGCGGAGACCGTATCCGCATCCATATCGAACTTGGACCGCAGCAGCGGTTTCCACAGGGCCTCATAGGCGCGGCGACCGCCGTGCCGGCACAGCCATTCCGCGGCGGTCTGGTCCTCGATCGAGGAAAAATCGCGGATCCGTCCGGCGAGCAGGACCGCGATCCCGGTCCGGATCCGGTCGGGAACGGGCATGATCCGGCACCGGAGCAGATCCAGCGGCCCGGTGAACGGGAACAGTCGTCCGGCTCCGAACAACGCGTCGCGGGGTTCAAACCACTCGATGTCGTGGTCCAGCCCGAGTTCTTCGGCCAGTCCGAGCACATGGGTGTCGCTGGTGAAAATATGGTGGTAGATATGCTCCAGCCGGCTGTTGCCGGACTGGAACGACGACAGCATGCCGCCGGTCTCGGGATTCTGCTCCACGACGGTGACGCCGTATCCCGCCTTGACCAGCCGGTACGCGGTAGTGAGGCCGGTGATTCCTCCCCCGATGATGCAGACCTGCCTGCCGGTCATCATGCCGGCGCCCGGTTCCAGCCGGTCCATCTACCGGATCCTGCGCGCTTCGACATAGTACCGCTTGCCCTCCGCTTCACCCATTGAGAACGTCTTACGGGGGTACACTCCGTGCCGGAGGATGTCCTCGAAAAAGCGGTCCTTTCCGACCGACGGCATACGGATTGCGGTCGCCCCTCCGGCCGCCAGGGCATGCAGGGCGGACTCGCCGTGGATATAGTCGACGCTTGCCCCTCCGCGGCGGGAATACGCGTCGACCAGAGGCTGGATCCGGTCGACCGCCAGGCGGTCGGCGGACGGGAAGCGGAGAACGGCGGACACATCCGCGGAAAAGACCACGACATCCGATACACTTTCCCCGGACACGGACGGCAGGATCTCGACCGGGCCGTCCGCGGTGCCTTCGCCATTGAACCAGTCCGCGGCGAACGCGAGGAAGTCCGTTGCCTTGCATCCGAAAAGCACCCGATGGATCGGTTCGAAAACCAGACCGTCGTCATGCAGGTTGATCATCTCGGCCATGGCAAACCGCGCGGGGTGATCCGGCGGAACTGATCCGCGAAGCCTCTCCCAGCAAGTCTTGGCGGTCACCAGGGAATGGTTGCCGTCCCCGACGGCCAGCAGCAGGCCGTGACGCCGCCAGGAGTCAAGCGTATGCAAGGCCTCCATCGCCGCCGACAGCCCGGGATCGTCCTCCGGAATGCGCCAGCCGCGGAGGCGCCCGCCGCCGAACATGAGCGGGGTGTCGTACAGCAGCTCGTATCGGCCGTCCGCGCAGGCGCGGGCCAGCGGGTCGATGACCTTGTTTTCAGGATCATCCATGAGAAGCTGGACATGGGGCAGTTCCAGCGGCGCGTTCTCACGGATCCGCACCCTCGGCGGGATCCGCTCAAGCACCGTACCCTCGGAAGCCCGGATCGGCGATCCGTTGCCGGGACGGTAGTCGTAGGCTTCCAGGTCGATCGCGGCGACCAGGCCGGACCGGACCGGCAATCCCGGCACTTCGCGGCGGACGAGAACCATGCAGGCCCCAATGTCGGCTAGTACGCCGGAAGACAGGTAATCCTCCATCCTGGCGTTGATCGAGCGGATACGCCAGGCGGTGCGGTCTTCCGGATCGGTCAGATGCACCTCGGGAAGCACGACGGACAACGAAGACGGGGCGCTGCCGACAAACGCTTCGACACGCTCCCAGTAACCCGGATCTGAAGTGAACTGGTCACAGGCGACCACGGCCCATTTTTCATAATCAATGCCGCGAGCCGGCACCAGGATGTCCGGCGCGCGTATGATTCCGTCCTGAAAGCGCATTACGACGGCTTCCCCCTGTCATCGTGTTCCACATGTCTGCTATCAAGTATAATACATGGCGTTCCGCGCGCGCTTGTTGTCCTGCGCTATTTGGTGTAGAATTCTGACCAATCGGCCCGTCCGGCCAGCTGTCAGCGAAAACCGGAACCGGGCCCGCTTCGTCTTTTTCGGGCAGGAGGAATCGTTTATGCGCAAGATGGGCCTCAATGAAATCCGGGAGCGGTACCTCTCGTTCTTTGAATCCAAGGGACACCTGAGGATGCCCAGCTTTCCGCTGGTACCGCGCAACGATCCGTCGATCCTGCTGATCAACGCGGGCATGACGCCGCTCAAACCGTATTTCACCGGCGCGCAGACCCCGCCGGCTCCCCGCGTGACCACCTGCCAGAAATGCATCCGAACGCCGGACATCGAACGCGTCGGGATCACGGCGCGGCACGGCACGTTCTTCGAGATGCTCGGCAACTTTTCCTTTGGGGACTATTTCAAGAAGGAGGCCATCGCGTTCGCGTGGGAGTTCGTCACCCAGGTGCTCGAGATGCCTGCGGACCGGCTCTACGCGTCGATCTACCTCGAAGACGACGAGGCGCACGACATCTGGAAAAACGACATCGGACTGTCCGAAGACCATATCGTCCGGCTCGGCAAGGAGGACAACTTCTGGGAGCACGGCACCGGTCCGTGCGGCCCCAGCTCCGAGATCTACTTCGACCGCGGTCCCGAAAAAGGCTGCGGTCGGCCGGACTGCCGGGTCGGGTGCGACTGTGACCGGTACGTCGAGTTCTGGAACCTGGTCTTCACCCAGTTCAACCGCGAGGAGGACGGATCCTACACCCCGCTCGCCAAACGGAACATCGACACCGGCGGCGGACTCGAGCGCTTCGCATGCCTGATGCAGGGGGTCGACAGCCTCTTCGAGGTCGACACCATCCGCGCGATCCTCGACAAGGTCTGCGACATCGCACGCGTCCGCTACGGGGAGCGGCATGAGTCCGACATGGCCATCCGCGTCATCACGGACCATATCCGCAGTACCTGCTTCATGATCTCCGACGGCATACTGCCCTCCAACGAGGGACGCGGCTACGTGCTGCGCCGTCTGCTCCGCAGGGCCGCGCGTTTCGGTCGGCTGCTCGGGATCGAAGGCACTTTCCTGCATACCATCGTGGACACCGTCGTCAGGGAATCCGGGGCGGCCTACCCGGAACTGGTCAGCAAACACGAATCGCTCCGGACGGTCATCCGCCTGGAGGAGGAACGTTTCGCGGAAACCATCCAGGCGGGATCGGCCGTACTGGACCGTTTCATCGCCGAGACCAAGGCGGCCGGTGCCGACATCCTCCCGGGCGACGCCGCGTTCCAGCTGCATGACACCTACGGCTTCCCGCTCGACCTCACCCGGGAAATCGCAGCGGAGCAGGGACTGCAAATCGATGAGGACGGATTCACCCGGGCCATGCTCCGGCAGAAGGAGATGGCACGCGCCGCACTCCGTGCCAAGAACGCTTCCGCATGGACGGGTTCCGACTGGCTGCAGGCCGCGGGCGACATCCCGGCGACGGAGTTCACCGGATACGAACGGCTCGAGGACGAAAGCAGGATACTCATGCTGGTGCGTCTGTCCGGAGAGGGCGATAACCGGTCGATGGTCGAAGAGGCGGAAGCCGGCGAGGATGTTCTCGTCGTCACCGGACGCACCCCGTTCTACGCGGAGTCAGGCGGACAATCCGGCGATCAGGGAACCATAACCGGAGAGGGAAGCCTCATGCGGGTGTCCGACACACGGAAGACCGCGGAGGGACTCCATCTCCACGAAGGCAGGATCGAGTCCGGAACGCTGCATGTGGGGGATACTGTGCTGCTGCAGGTCGACCGGATGCGCCGGCTGGATACCGCACGCAACCACACCGCTACGCACCTGCTTCACAAGGCGCTCCGCCAGGTGCTCGGAGACCATGTCGCACAAGCGGGTTCATACGTCGGTCCCGATCGGCTCCGGTTCGATTTCAGCCACTTCCAGCCGTTGAGCGGCGAAGAGAAGAAAGAGGTCGAACGGATCGTGAACGAGGCGATCCTTGAGGACCTCCCGGTGCGGACCGATCTGCTTTCCTTGGAGGATGCGCAGAAAACCGGAGCGATGGCGTTGTTCGAGGACAAGTACGGCGACAGGGTCCGGGTCGTCCGGGTCGGGGACTTTTCCACGGAATTCTGCGGCGGCACCCATCTGCGCGATTCCTCCCAGGCTTGCCGTTTCAGGATTCTGTCCGAAGGCGGTGTCGCCTCCGGAGTCCGCCGGATCGAGGCGGTCACCGGACACGCCGCGTTCCAGGCTGCCCGCGAGGATGCGGAGCTGCTGGCGCAGGTCTCAGGGACACTGAAGATTCCGGCGTCCGAACTTCCCCGGCGGGTGGAGACCCTGCTGGCGGACAACAAGATGCTTGAAAAACGGCTGTCCGAGCAGGAAACGGCCGCACTCGGCATCGAAGCGGACCGCCTGGCCGGACAAGCGGAGACGGCCGGGACGTTCCGGTATGTCGTATCGACGGTGGAAGCCCCGGATGCGGATGCGCTGCGCGGCATGGCGGACCGGATCCGTGATGCGATCGGCGCCGGCGTGGTTTTCCTGGCGTCGGTGTCCGAGGGGAAAATCCTGTATGTCGCCATGGCCACACCGGACGCGGTCCGGGCGGGCATATCGGCCGGCGACCTCGTTCGCGAGGCCGCCAAGGCGACCGGCGGCGGGGGAGGCGGACGGCCCGACATGGCGCAGGCCGGCGGACGCGATCCGGCCCGGCTGGAAGCCGCACTGAGGGATGCTGCCGACCGGATCCGGAACCGGCTGCATTAGGGGATAGGAGAGGATCCATATGGCAGACTGCATTTTCTGTGCCATCGCCGCCGGCGGCATACCGGCCGCTGTGGTGTACGAGGATGAACACTACATCGCGATCCGGGACATCCATCCGCAGGCCGCGGTCCATCTCCTGGTGATGCCCCGGCGGCATTGGGACGATCTCTCGGCCTTTGCGGCGGACAGCGGCGCCGCGCAGGCGGCGGCCGCCCTGCCGGCCGCGCTGGCGGGCGCGGCTCGCGCATGCGGGATCGAAGACGGCGGATACCGGGTCATATCGAACTGCGGTACGGATGCAGGACAAAGCGTCCGGCATCTTCACTTCCATGTGCTGGGCGGCGAACCGCTGGGTGAACGGATCCGGTGACCGGGAGGCGGAATCCGCCGTATCCGAACGGACGATCCGCACCTTCAACCCTTCAACCGGGCCTTGATTCACCGGTTGACGCATGCAGGAACGAGAAGGTATAATACTTTTGCCGTCGACCATCCCGGGACGCATTTCCCCGTGGTCGCCGATTTCACCGGAGAGGGGAGGGAGAAAAGTGTCGGAAGTCCGAGTAAAGGAAAACGAATCCCTTGACAGCGCGCTCAGAAGGTTCAAGCGTTCATGCGCCCGCTCCGGTGTGCTTGCAGAAGTGAGAAAGCGCGAGCATTACGAAAAGCCCAGTGTCAAACGCAAGAAAAAGTCCGAGGCCGCCAGAAAGCGTAAACGCTGACTGGGATTCCGGTTTTTGGGTTCGCGTGAAAAACCCGGGATTGTCAGATTCCCGGGTTTTTTGTATCTTTCTCAAACGTTTTGAACTTTGCGGAGCGAAAGATCCACTCCGCCTTTCTGCAAGAATGCTATAATCAATGGATTATGAGTGTGCCGAACGGATCATTGCGGCCATGCGAGGTGCGAATTGGCGCTTTTGGTTAAAAAGGACTGGACGGTGACGGAACCGGCCCATGATGCCGGACCCGGCGGAACCCTCGTCGACCGGCTGTTGTGTGCGCGCGGCATCGTCGGTCCGGACGAGGTCGGCCGGTTCCTGCATCCCGGTTGGCCGGACTTCCACGATCCTTACCTCCTGCTCGGCATGCGGGAGGCCGTCGAGGCCGTGGCGGACCATATTCGGCGCGGCAGCCGCATTCTGGTGCACGGGGACTATGACGTGGACGGCATCACCGCCACGGCGATCCTCACCTCGTTCCTTCGCAGTGTTGGAGCGGATTGCGTCTTTTTCATACCGGACCGGCTGACCGAAGGATACGGCTTGTCCGATCCCGGAATCGAGGCGGCGATCGCCGAAAAATGCGCGCTGGTGGTCACCGTCGACTGCGGGATCTCCGGTGCGGCCGAGATCCGTTCCCTGCTTGCGCAAGGGATCGAAACCGTCGTTACGGACCACCACGAATGCAGGGGAGACATCCCGGGCGAAGCCCGCGCAGTGGTCAACCCGCGACGCCCGGACGAGACGTATCCGTTCACCGGACTCGCCGGTGCCGGGGTTGCGCTGAAGCTCGTCCATGCGCTCTGCTTGCATCTGGGGCTGGGGGACGCATGGCACGGTTATCTGGATTTTGCAGCGCTGGGAACCATGGCGGACGTCATGCCGCTCACGGGCGAGAACCGCAGCCTGGTTCATTTCGGCATTCTGAGCATACAGCGCCAGGACAATCTCGGAATCACCACGATGCTTCGATACATCAACATGTGCAACAAGCCCGTCACCTCGGCGATGATCGGTTTCACACTGGCTCCCCGGCTCAACGCCGCGGGCCGCATGGGGGACGCGGCCCGCGCGGTGGAACTCCTGCTGACCCGGGATGCCGCCGTGGCGGATTCGCTGGCGCAGGATCTGTGTTCGGACAACCAGAAACGCAAGGATGTGGAAAACGGGATCATCCTGGAAGCGTCGAGGATGATCGACGAGTCGTTCGATTTTTCCGGCTCCGACCTGATCATCGTACACAAGGAGGGCTGGCACCAGGGCATCATCGGCATCGTCGCCTCGCGCCTTGCTGAAATGTTCTGCCGGCCCGCCATCGTTCTGGCCGGGGAGGACGGGGTGTACCGCGGTTCGTCGCGGTCGTTCGGGGACTTCAACATGCTGGGCGCCATCACCGCGGCGGCCGATCATGTGATCAAGTTCGGCGGCCACCGGAAAGCCTGCGGCATGATGGTGGAAGCCGGATCCCTGGAGGAATTCAAGCGCGCGGTGAACGCGTTTTCCGCCACCACCCTGGATTCGGGGCGCAGCCGCCATGCGATCCGGATCGACATGCCGCTCGGGCTGCCCGAGGTGACCGAGAAAAATGCGCGCGACATCGCGGTACTGGCGCCGTACGGCGAGGGAAACCGCGAACCGCTGTTCATGACCGAAGGGATGACGGTCCGTGAAATGTGGATGCTCGGCAACGGCCACCATCTCAAACTGATACTCACGGGTCCGGGGCTGTCGCAGCCGGTTCCGGCGATCGGATTCGGCATGGACATCTTCGACGGACTGATCGGGGCGGGCGACCGGGTCGACGTTGCGTACTCGCTCGATATCAACTCCTGGAACGGCCAGGAAAACCTCCAGATCAAGATCCGGGACATCCGGCTGTCCGGCGGGGATCAAAGCGCCGATCCGGATCCGCTGCTTACGATCGCGGACAGCGAATGCCGGAAACGGGCGGAGTCCATGGAGTCGATCGCGGCGCGGCTCGATCTGGACATGGCGCAGATGATCCCGAGCAAAACCGAATTCACTTCGGTCTATCAGTACATCAAGGCGAACTTTTCGTCGGATCCGCTGCTCTGCGACCTGACTCTGCTGGCCAGAAAGGTGTCCCGGAGCTATC
>JAGOFF010000067.1 GCA_017997315.1 Clostridia bacterium | reverse complement strand
GACGGTAACGGTCGCTCCGACCATCGGATTGTTGCCCATCCCGAGGAATCCCATCATCTCGACATGAGCCGGAACCGAAGAGGAGCCCGCGAACTGGGCGTCCGAGTGCATGCGTCCCATGGTGTCGGTCATGCCGTACGAGGCCGGCCCCGCCGCCATGTTGTCCGGATGCAGCGTACGGCCGGTTCCGCCGCCCGATGCGACCGAGAAATACTTCTTGCCCTGTTCGTGGCATTCCTTTTTATAGGTGCCGGCGACCGGGTGCTGGAAACGGGTGGGGTTCGTGGAGTTTCCGGTGATGGACACATCCACTCCCTCGAGATGCATGATCGCGACGCCTTCACGGACGTCGTCCGCACCGTAGCAGCGGACTTTGGCGCGCTCGCCGGAGGAGTAGGCGATCTCCTTGGCGACGCTGACTTCGCCGGTCCCGTAATCGAACGCGGTCTTCACGTACGTGAAGCCGTTGATGCGCGAAATGATCTGCGCCGCATCTTTGCCGAGTCCGTTCAGGATGACGCGGAGAGGTTCCTTGCGGACCTTGTTCGCGGACCGGGCGATGCCGATGGCGCCTTCGGCTGCGGCAAAGGATTCATGCCCGGCCAGGAAGGCGAAGCAGCGGGTCTCCTCACGAAGCAGCATCGCCGCGAGGTTGCCGTGCCCGAGACCGACCTTGCGGTCGTCCGCGACCGAACCGGGGATGCAGAACGCCTGCAGTCCGATCCCGATGGCTTCCGCGGCGTCAGCCGCCTTGGTGCACCCTTTCTTGATCGCGATCGCGGCGCCGACGACATAGGCCCAGGCGGCGTTCTCAAAAGCGATCGGCTGCACTTCCTTGCAGATTTTATAGGGATCGATTCCTTTGGCGTCGCAGACGGCCTTGGCATCCTCGATGGAAGTCATGCCGTACTCGGCCAGTACGGCGCTGATCTGCGGAATTCTTCTTTCATAGCTATCAAACAATGCCATATTCGCATCCGTTCCTTTCTCTGCGGTCTTCCGCCGTCACTCGTGCCGGGGGTCGATGACCTTGGCGGCCTCGGCGAAGCGGCCGTAGGTGCCCAGATTCTTCTGGTACGCCTCGTTGGCGTCCGTGCCCTTCTTGATCATCTCGAGCATGGGGCCGATGCGCAGGAACTGGTAGCCGATGATCTCGCCGTTCTCGTCGAGGCCCATTTTGACGACATACCCCTCGGTCAGTTCGAGATAGCGCGTGCCTTTGTCGGCCGTCGAGAACATGGTGCCCACCGTGCTCCGGAGTCCTTTTCCGAGATCCTCGAGAGAGGAGCCGATCGGCAGTCCGCCTTCGGAGAACGCGGACTGGGAGCGGCCGTACACGATCTGCAGGAACAGTTCGCGCATCGCCGTGTTGATCGCATCGCACACCAGGTCGGTGTTGAGCGCCTCAAGGATGGTCTTGCCGGCCAGAATCTCCGCGGCCATCGCGGCGGAGTGGGTCATGCCGGTGCATCCGAGCGTCTCGACGAGCGCTTCCTGGATGATTCCGTCCTTGATGTTGAGAGACAGTTTGCATGCGCCCTGCTGCGGCGCGCACCAACCCACTCCGTGGGTGAATCCGGAGATGTCCTTGATCTCCTTGGCCTGTACCCACCTGCCCTCTTCCGGAATCGGGGCGGGGCCATGGTTGGGGCCCTTGGCGACACAGCACATCTGTTCGACTTCGTGCGTTTTCAACATCCCATCTATCTCCTTTCATATGAACCGACGGGTTTGGACGGGGATTCGACATTCCCTGCCGAAAACCCGATAGCATTATATCAGGAAAGACCGGAGTGCGAAATTCCCGCCGGGCGGCGGATGCTATATAATATGCGGTACTTGTTTCCATGGGTGGGAGATCATGATCGAACGACTGCGCATCATCGAAAACCGATATGAAGAGATCGCCGGCGCGATCAGCGATCCGGCCGTCATCGCGGATCAGGACCGCTACCGCCGGCTGCTGATCGAAATGTCCGACCTGCAGCCGGTCGTCGACGGAATCCGCGAGCACGCCCGGCTGACCCGCGAGCTGGAAGACAGCCGCGCATTGTTTTCAGATTCGCAGGACCACGAGCTCCGCGAACTCGCGCGCGAGGAGATCGAAGCGCTCGAGAAGCAGGTCGCCTCACTCGAAGCCGATCTGCTGGAGCGTGTCTCTCCCAAAGATCCGCGGGACGAGCGCAGCGTGATCGTGGAGATCCGCGCGGGCGCCGGCGGGGAGGAGGCGGCGCTGTTCGCCGCGGTCCTGTACAGGATGTACACCATGTACGCCGAGCGGTGCGGCTGGAGCACCGAGCTGGTGGATGCCAACGCCACCGAGATCGGGGGGTTCAAGGAAGTCGTCTTTACGGTCGAAGGGCGCGGCGCATACAGCCGGCTCAAGTATGAAAGCGGTGTGCACCGGGTCCAGCGGGTACCGGTCACCGAGTCCGGAGGACGGATCCATACTTCCACCGTCACGGTCGCGGTACTGCCGGAAGCCGACGCGGTCGAGGTGGACATCCAGCCGGGCGATCTCGAGATCGACACCTACCGCGCTTCGGGCGCCGGCGGACAGCATGTCAACCGGACCGACTCCGCGATCCGGATCACGCACAAACCGTCCGGGATCGTCGTCACCTGTCAGGACCAGCGGTCCCAGTACAAGAACCGGGACCAGGCCATGGCGGTCCTGCGCGCGCGCCTGCTTGAGCGGGAGCAATCGCGTGCGGCCGGCGCGGTCGCGGATGAGCGCAAGAGCCAGGTCGGCACGGGGGACCGCAGTGAAAGGATCCGGACCTACAACTATCCGCAGGGGAGGGTCACCGACCATCGGATCGGACTGACGCTCTACAAGATCGAGTCCATCCTCACGGGAGACCTGGACGACATCATCCGTCCGCTGACCGCGGCGTCCAGAGCGAACGCGCTCGGCCGCGCACCCGCGGACGACGCAGGGACGGGAGACAAGCCGGAATGACGGAAAAGACGATGGAGACAAGGATCATCCGCGCCATGCGGGACTCCATGGATATGAACGGGCTGCGCATTGCCGCGGAAGCGGTCGCCGCCGGGCAGCTGGTGGCGTTTCCCACGGAGACGGTGTACGGACTCGGTGCGAACGCGCTGGACGAGAATGCGGTCCGGAAGATATTCGACGTCAAGGGCCGCCCGACGGACAATCCGCTGATCATCCATCTGGCGCATACCGGATTGATATCAACGGTTGTGACCGGGATTCCGGATCTCGCCGTTCCGCTGATCGAACGCTTCATGCCCGGGCCGCTCACCCTGGTGTTCGGACGCGCGCCGCACATCCCTTCCGTCGTATCGGCCGGACTCGGAACCGTGGCGGTACGCTGCCCCTCCCATCCGGTCGCCCAGGCGTTTCTGTCGATGGCGGGCGTACCGGTCGCGGCCCCTTCCGCGAACCTGTCCGGGCGGCCGAGCCCGACGCGTGCCGTCCACGTCCTGCAGGATCTGGACGGTCGGATTCCGTTCATCATCGATGGAGGACAATGCGAAGTGGGACTCGAATCCACCGTGCTGGACGTCACCGGTACGGATCCCGTGCTGCTGCGGCCGGGCGCCGTGACCGCCGGACAGATCGAGGAGGCCTGCGGACGTCGTGTCGTTTTTCCCGCATCCGGCACAACGGGTCCCGTCCGCTCCCCGGGCATGAAATACCGGCATTACGCGCCGCGCGCCGACGTGCTGGTCGGTACCGGACGCACCCCGGCGCTCCGTATCCGCAATACATTGGACGCGATCCGCGCTCAGATCGGAGACGGCCGGCGTGTCGGGGTTTTCGCCTCGTCCGAGGTGGCGCGCGAGATCCATGCGTTCCGGGAAACGGAACCCGATGCGGGGTGGCCGGAGCACGTCCTGTCGTTCGGGGACGCCGGCGACAGTGTGCAGGCATCCGCCCGGTTGTTCGACGCCCTGAGGACACTGGATGACGCCGGTGCGGATGTCATCGTCATCCAGTCGCTGCCCGAAGAGGGGTTGGGCGCCGCCTACATGAACCGTGTACTCAAGGCATCGGCGCCCAAGCGGAACTGACGGGCGGGGAGATGGCGATGGACGTACTGTTTGTCTGTACCGGCAATACCTGCCGGAGTCCGATGGCAGCCGCACTTTTCAACCATCTGGCGGGCGCCGGCGGACCGGTGGCGGCATCCGCGGGGATCGCGGCCGCCGAGGGCATGCCTGCCGATCCGACCGCGGTCGAAGCGGTCCGTGAAGCATACGGCATCGATCTGCGCCCGCACCGTACCACGCCGCTTCGGGGCGACCTGATCCGCGAGGCGGCCCTGGTGGTCGCCATGACCGCGGAACACCGGGACTGGATTGTCGGGCGGTACCCCGAGGCCGGCTCCAAGATCCGTGTGCTGACCGAATTCGATCCTGCGGACCCGAATCCCCGGAGTGGGATTCCGGATCCCTTCGGAGGAAGCCTGGAGTGCTATCGGAAGACGCTGTCGAAAATGGAGCCGCCGATCCGTGCGATTCTCGCATCCATCCGATCGACAGGCCGCCCGCAGGGGGTGTAGAATCCGGAGTACAGGGGGATCGGAACCACGGACGGATGTCCGAGTGACTGTTTGCCGGTTGACTTGCCGTCGGAACCGATGATATAGTATCACCTGCCGCAATCTGCGGCTTCGGCTATCCTCGTTCCGCCTGCGTGGCGGGACCGTTCAGTCCAGGAGGAGGTGATTTTTTTGGCAAGACAGTATGAGGTAGTTTACGTGATGAATCCCGCGCTCGGCGAGGAGGGATTGGGTTCCACGTCGGAAAAGGTTCGTGCGCTCATCGAAGCGAACGCATCCGAATCCACGGTGGAGACCTGGGGCCTCCGGAGGCTGGCGTACGCGATCGAGAAGACCAACGAAGGTTTTTACGAGCTCGTGCGCTTTACGACCGACGACGCGGAGTTCCCCAAGGAGCTTGAGCGCGTGCTCAAGATCACGGACGGAATCCTGAGGTTCCTGGTCATCCGCATCGGAGAATGATGACGGAAAAGGAAGGTAAGGTGCAGTCATGAACAAGGCGATCATCATGGGCAGACTCACGCGCGATCCGGAACTCCGGACTTTGCAGGACAACGTTTCGGTTTGTTCCGCCACCGTCGCGGTGGATCGGCGTACCAGGGGACAGAACGGGGAAAAGCAGGCGGATTTCATCCGTGTGACGTTCTGGCGGCAGCAGGCTGAGTTTGTCGCCCGGTATTTCTCCAAGGGTTCCCGGATCGCCATATCGGGCAGGATCCAGGTCAGCAGCTATGAGGACGCCAGCGGCCAGAAAAGGACGTCGACGGAAATCGTGGCGGAGGACGTCGAGTTTGTGGATCCCAAACAGAGCGGGGACTCGTCCGGACAGGAATCCCATCCGTATGAGTCGAGAAACGGCGGTTTCAGCCGTCCGGCGGCGACGCCGGCCCGTCCGGCCCAGGAATCCGGCTTTGTGCCCACCCCGGATGACGACATCTCCCTGCCTTTCGACCTCGACCCGTAAAACACGGACAGTAAATTGACTTGAAAGGAGGATCCATCATGGCAGATTATAGACGCGGCGGCCGCGACAGCGGTGATCGCGATGGCCGTGGCGGCGGCAGACCGAGAAGGGGACGGCGCAAGGTTTGCGCTTTCTGCGCCGACAAAGTCGAGCATATCGACTACAAGGATATCCCCCGGCTCCGCAAGTTCGTTACGGAGCGCGGCAAGATCCTGCCGAAGCGCATGTCGGGCAATTGCGCCGCCCACCAGCGGGAGCTGACGATTGCGATCAAGCGGGCCAGGCATCTGGCGCTGCTGCCCTTCGCAGGCGAATGAGAAAAAGCGGCAACCGCCGCTTTTTTCATGGGCATCCCTGAGCCCGCGACAAGGACCGCGAGGCGGCCGTTGGTCGACCGCATGGCGGCCGTAAACGGCGGAAGTGTGTTTATGGTAGAATATTCAATCAATCCCACAAAAAATCGGAGGAAGCCATATGAAGGTCATTTTGCTTCAGGACGTCAAGGGGCTGGGCAAGCTGGACCAGATCGTTGACGTCAACGACGGGTATGCGAACAACTTCCTCTTCCGCAGGAATCTGGCGGTCGAAGCGACGCCGGCGAACCTCAACTCCGTGAAAATCCGCAGAAACGCCCAGATGGCGAAAGCGGACAGGGAACTGCAGGATGCGCGCGACACCGCGTCGTCGATCAAGGACCAGGTCTTTGCGATGCCGGTCAAGTGCGGAGAGGGAAGCCGGCTGTATGGCGCGGTTACCGCCATGGATGTGGCGGCCGCCATGGAGAAGGCCGGTTACAAGGTTGACCGAAGGGGAATCGTGATTCCGAATCCGATCAAGACCCTGGGTGACCATCCCGTGGAGATCAAGCTGCATTCAGATGTGACGGTCAGCGTCATCGTACGGGTCGTTCCCGCGTAGGGCGCGGGTCTTGACCGCGTAGCAAGGAGGCCGCCATGGCTGCCGATCCCGGCCGCATCCAACCGTTTCCCGGCGTCCCGGCCGGTCAGGCGCTCGGCAAGGTCCCGCCCAACAGCAGGCAGGCCGAGCAGTCCGTGCTCGGCTGCGTCATGTCCGGGGAGATTCCGTTGGCGGTCGCCACCGCCACGCTCAAGCCGGAAGATTTCTACAGTCCGGACCACCGTCTTGTCTACGATGCGGTCTGCGCGCTGGCGATGACGCAGAAACCGGTGGACATCATCACGGTTTCAGACTATCTGGAATCCAAAGGACAGCTCGCGAAATGCGGCGGGCTGTCATACATCAGTTCGCTGCCGGACATGGCCCCGGTGATCGCGCATATCGAGAGCTACGTGGACATCGTACGGCAGAAGGCCATCCTGCGCCGGCTTCTCCAGACGCTGGACGAAGTCCGGGGCTGGTGTTACGACGATTCGAACGACGCGGACCGGTTGCTGGACCTGTCCGCTAAACGGATTTTCGACATCCGCGAGAACCGGGATCAGTCCGGTTTCTCCAGCATGCGCGAGATCATCGCGCAAACGATCAATGAAATCCACAAGATGCGCACCGGCGAGATGCAGGACCGTTCCGTCAAGACCGGATATTCGACATTGGACCGCGTGCTTGGCGGTCTGACGAACGGATCCCTGGTCATCGTCGCGGCGCGGCCGTCCATGGGAAAGACCGCTCTGGCCCTGAACATCGTGCAGAAAACGGCGCTGATCCACGGCATTCCCTGCGCGGTCTTCAGCCTGGAAATGTCCAAGGAGGAAGTGGCCAGCCGCATGCTCAGCGTCCAGGCGCGGATGGACAGCAAGCACATCCGGACCGGGCAGCTGACCCAGAACGATTGGGAACGGCTTGCGGATGTCGTCAAGGTTCTGAGCGGAGCCCCGATCTATGTGGACGACCGTTCCGGGACAACGGTGCTCGAGATCCAGTCCCGCTGCCGTCAGCTCAAGCTGGAAGGCAAACTGGGACTGGTCGTCATCGACTATATGCAGCTCATGAGCGGCGGTACGCGGCGCAACGAGAACCGGCAGCAGGAGATTTCAGACATTTCCCGCTCGCTGAAGATCATGGCCAAGGACCTGGATGTCCCGGTCATCGCCATATCGCAGCTGAGCCGCGCCAATGTCCATCGCGAGAACAAAAGGCCGATGCTGTCCGACCTGCGTGATTCCGGTTCCATCGAGCAGGATGCGGACGTGGTCATGTTCCTGCACCGCCCCAGCTATTACGAGAATGTCCAGGAGGTGCTCGAAACCGAGGTGGCCGAAGTGATCATCGCCAAAAACCGCCAGGGGGAGACCCGCACGGTCAACATCGGGTGGCAGGGCCAGTACACGTTGTTCTTCGATCTGCCCGAACACGAGGCCATGCCGACGGAATATGACGGTTTCTGACTGTGGACGGCTTGCGCCGGCTGGCCGGCAATGTGTCCAGGTATATTGCGCGGCATGATCTGATTCCCGCGGGATCGACGGTCATCGTCGGAGTGTCCGGCGGGCCGGACTCCATGTTTCTGCTTCATGTATTGAACCTGCTCGCGCCGGAACACGGGTGGTCCTTGACCGCTGCCCATGTGAACCACCTGCTTCGGGCGGAGGAGTCGGACGGGGACGAAGAGTTCGTCCGCCGTTCATGCGGGGCGATGGCCGTCCCGTTCCGTCTTCTGAGGACGGACATCCGGACCGCTGCGGAACAGTCCGGCGAGAGCCTGGAATCCGCGGGCAGGCGCGCGAGATATCGCTTTTTCGAAACCCTGGCCGATGAGGCGGAGACCGCCGTCGACCCGGAGAAGGCTTCGCGTCCGGTCCGGATTGCGGTTGCGCACCATCGGGATGACCAGGCGGAGACGATTCTGATGCACCTTTGCCGCGGCAGCGGCCTGGAAGGGCTTGCGGGCATGGCTCCCGCCAACGGCAGGATCGTTCGTCCGCTGCTGGAGCTTTCGCATACGGAGATGGAGGAGGCGCTCGCTTCCTCCGGCATCCCGTACCGGACGGACTCCACCAACCGGCTGCCCGAGGCCACCCGGAACCGCGTCCGGATGGAGTTGATTCCGCTTGCGGAGGAGCTGTTCGGGCCGGGCCTGTCCCGGAGACTGGCGGGCACCGCGGAAATGCTTCGGAACGATGCGGCGTTTCTGGAAGAGGCCGCATCCGGAAAAGCCGTGCGGATCCGCAGGGACGGCGGGGTGGACCGGAAGGCGCTGGCCGGGATGCCGACCGCCCTGTCCGGCCGCGTGATACGAATCCTGTACGGGGAAGTCCGGGGATCCCGTACGGATCTGGGCAGGGATCATGTCGCAGCCGTACTCTCTGCGGCCGGATCCGACCGGTCGCTTGCCCGTGCGGACCTGCCCGGCGGTATGCGGGCGGTCTGCGCGGACGGTGTGCTGAGGATTGAGCCGCGGGTCGACCGACGGCAGTCGGAGATTCTGTCCGCGCCGGTTCCGCTGATTCTGGCGGGGAAGACGGAGGTATCATCCGGATGCTTCATCGCCGCGGAACGCGAAACGGAAGTCCGCGTATCGTCTTCGTCCTGTCGGGGGAACGTCGTGGCGGCTTTCCGGAAATCCTCGCTGGCCGGAGCCGTCATACGGCCGCGGCGGCAGGGGGACCGGATCCGGGCGGTCGGGCGTCCGGGAAGCCGTTCTCTCAAAAGGTTCCTGATCGACCGGAAAGTGCCCGCCGGCATGCGGGACCGGCTCCCGATCGTCGCTGTCGGCGACCGTGTGGCTTGGATTCCCGGAATCGCGGTGTCCTCCGAACATGCATGGAATCCGGAGTGTGACGCAATCACAGACTGCGTATGGATGGCATATTGTCCCAAGGGCTAAATTATAGGATAATGACGTGACATGGAAAACAGGAGACAACAAATGGCAAAAATACTGGGGGAAACCCTGATCAGCAGAGATGAGATCGCCGATATCTGCGTGACGCTCGGTCGCCGCATCACCCAAGACTACGCCGGGAAAAGCGTGCTGCTGGTAGGCGTGCTCAAGGGCGCGTTCGTTTTCATGGCCGATCTGGCGCGCCACATCGATCTTCCCATCGACATGGACTTCATCTCGGTCAGCAGCTACGGGGGCGGCACGGAGACCTCCGGCATCGTCCGCATCATCAAGGACGTGGAACAGAACATCGCCGCCAAGCACGTCATCGTCGTGGAGGACATTGTGGACTCCGGATTGACGCTCAAGCACCTGCGCGAACTCCTTATGACACGGAATCCCGCGAGCATCGCCCTGTGTACGGCCTTCGACAAGCCCGAGCGCCGCAAGGTCCCGATCCAGGTGGAATATGTGGGACGCCGGATTCCGGATGAATTCATCGTAGGCTACGGCCTGGACTACAACGGCATTTACCGCAACCTCCCGGATGTCCGCATCCTCCGGGACGCCGTAGAGGAGTAAACCATGAAACCGAAAACCACCCGATCGGGAATCAGCTTTTATGTGATCCTGCTTCTGATCGCCATCCTGTTCGCGACCATCATTCCCGCTTTGACGCAGAAACCTTCGCTCTCCTTGTCCACGGTGATCGAGCAGATCGAAAAAGGCAACGTCAAAGGCAATGTGCTGGTCAACGGATACTCTCTCCAGATGGAGTTCAAGGAAGCCGTCGAAGGGGTGACGGTGGTCGACAAGACCATCTCCCCGTACTGGCTTTCACGTCTCCAGGAAATCCTCGAAGACGCGAGGGCGCAGGGCAAGCTGGACGACTACGACTACAATGAGCCGACCGATCTGAGCTTTCTGGTCAACATCATCCTGCTGGTCATGATGTTCGGCTCGATCGGGCTTTTCATCTGGTTTACGTACAACCGGCAGTCCGGTGAAGGCAAGACCGCGATCAATTTCGGCCGAAGCCGCGCCAAACTCTCCGATCCGTCCAAGAATCCGGTCACGTTCCGCGATGTGGCGGGAGCCGATGAGGAGAAGGAAGAGCTGCGCGAGATCGTCGACTTCCTGAAAAATCCCAAAAAGTACTCCGATCTCGGTGCCAAGATACCCCGCGGCATTCTGTTGATCGGCCCCCCGGGCACCGGCAAGACCTTGCTGGCCAAAGCCGTTGCAGGCGAAGCCGGCGTGCCGTTCTATTCGATATCCGGTTCCGACTTTGTCGAAATGTTCGTCGGTGTCGGCGCATCGCGCGTCCGGGATCTCTTTGAGACCGCCAAGAAGAACAGCCCCGCCATCGTGTTCATCGACGAGATCGACGCCGTGGGACGCCACCGCGGAGCCGGACTGGGGGGCGGACACGACGAGCGCGAGCAGACCCTGAACCAGCTGCTGGTCGAGATGGACGGTTTCGGACCCAATCAGGATGTCATCATCATGGCCGCGACCAACCGGCCGGATATCCTCGATCCCGCACTGCCGAGAC
>JAGOFF010000066.1 GCA_017997315.1 Clostridia bacterium | reverse complement strand
TCGTGATGGCCATGTCTGCTTCCTCCTTGCGGTCATTCCGCCGCTTCCGAGGCGTCCGCATCCCCGACGCCCGCGAGATGTTCCAGGTTGAACGGAGTCATCTGATACACATAGTAGTTGAGCCAGTTCGCAAACACCAGACTGGCCGAGCTTCGCCAGGAAACGCACGGCGGCCGGGCGGGATCGTCGTCCGGAAAATAGTTGTACGGGATGTCGATGGGGAGTCCTTTGGCGAGATCCCGTTCGTACTCGTCCCGCAGCGTGCCGGGATCGTACTCGGAGTGTCCGGTCAAAAAGATCTGCCGGCCGGTCATGTCCGACACCGCATACACCCCGCTGAGCGGGGATTCGGATAGCAGCCGCAATCCGGGCACCGCCAGGATGTCCTCCCGGCGGATCTCGGTATGGCGGGAGTGAGGGACATAGAACACGTCGTCGAAACCGCGGAACAGCTTCACCGGACGCGTGTAGCTCATCGAGTGAGGAAACACCCCGAACACCTTGCGCGGAAGGGAGTGTTTGGGGATCCCGTAATGATGGTACAGTCCGGCTTGCGCCCCCCAGCAGATGTGAAGCGTGGAGTAGACGTGGTCCCGGCTCCAGTCCATGATCCGGCAGAGCTCTTCCCAGTACGCCACCTCTTCGAACGGCATGTGCTCGACCGGCGCGCCGGTGATGATCATGCCGTCGTATCTCCGGTCCTTGACGTCGTCAAAGGTTTCATAGAACTTGACCAGGTGGTCCTGCGACGTGTTCCGGGGATTCCAGGTGGCGGTATAGATCAGGTCGACCTCCACCTGCAGCGGGGAGTTGGACAGCAGCCGCAGAAGCTGGGTTTCCGTCGTGATCTTGTTGGGCATGAGGTTCAGGATGAGGATCCGGAGCGGCCGGATGTCCTGCCGGTAGGCACGGCCTTCGTACATGACGAAAACGAATTCCTCTTCGAGGATGCCGGCCGCGGGCAGGTTGTCAGGGATCTTGATCGGCATGGGGGACCGCCTCTTTCCGCTTCGTCGGGCCAACGCCCGAACGTGAGCCGCAGTACGCAATCTTTATCGGATGAATTCGTTGAGAATGGAGATTCCCGGGATGTTGCCGGCATCGAGCCGCGGAATCCGGCCGATGCGCGAGAGCAGGCGCTCCGCCTCCGCCGCCGCGACGCCGGGCTCGGCGAATCCCCTGCCGCCCATATAGACCGAACCCTCCAGCACACCGTCCCGCCAGGACTGGAGCGATGAGGAGATGCAATCCGCCGCCAGGTGGGAGATGACACAGAATTCGTACGGAATCAGGGAGTTGACAAAAACATCCGCCGCCGCGAGATACGCGGGGAAAACCGCCTGCTCCGACCGGTCGATCACGGGCCAGTAGTCCAGGGTCTCCAGCGCGGTGGCGCCCCGATGGTTGGAGTCCCGCGAAATCCGGCGAAGGATACGGATTTCGCGCGGCTGGATCAGCCGGCTGCTGTCGAGCAGTGTGCCGTACGGCATGATAAACACGCCGAACTTCCTCTCCCGCTGCAGACTGCCGAACACTTGGGGGGAGAGGCCGTGCAGCCCCTCGACCAGCAGTACGCCGCCCGGCGGAAGCCTGCGGACGCGGTCGGACGTGTACACCCGTTTCCGCTCTTTCATGTCGAAGTGCGGTACATGGACCTCGTATCCGTCGAGCAGCATCTGGATCTGGTCGGTCATGAGTCCGGTATCGAGCGTTTCGATCGACTCATAGTCCGGGCGGCCCTTGTCGTCCGGTTCCATTTCATGGTCGCCGTAATAGTCGTCGAGCGAAATCTGGCAGGTGGATCGGCCCATGAACGCAAGCGCGGCCGCTAGCCGCCGGGTGAAGGTCGTCTTGCCGGAAGCGGTCGGTCCGGAGATGAACACCGCCTGGATGCGGCCGTCCCAGGCGATCCGGTCCGCGATGCGCACGGTTTCGTCCAGAAACCGGCGTTCGGCGTCGTGGATGAACGCAGGTACCTTGGCACCGCCCAGATTGGCCTCAAGATCGTTGACCGTGATCGCGGTCATTTCGCCGAAAATCGCCATGCCGTCTTCCGTCCTCCGTCAGGTGCGGTCCCCGGCTTGCAGCCGGTGCACCTTGTAGCGGGATCCGCTCGCTGCGATTTCCGCCAGGTTCTTGCAGTGGTCCGAAACCCGTTCGACGATGTGGATGAGTTCCAGGAAGATGACCGTGGCCTGGGGGTCGCACAGCCCCGCGTTGAGCCGCTCCAGATGGCTGGAGCGCAGTTTGTCCTCGAGGAGGTCGATTTCGTCTTCCTGCCCCATGATCATGCCGGCGAGCACCGGATCGGAATCCAGCAGCGCTTGCGCGCTCTCCTGAACCATCCGTTCGATCCGCCGGAACGCCTCATCCAGCTCAAGCAGCGCATCCGCGGAGAACTGGAGCCTGTTCTGCTGCATGTGCCGGACCGCTCCGATGACGTTGCACGCGTAGTCCCCGATGCGTTCGATGTCGTTTGTGGCGTGCATCATGGCGGCGACCCGGTTGGACACGGCCTCGGTGACCGCGGCGGAGGCGAAAATGGTCGAAAGATAGCGGACAGTCTCGTTCTCGAGGAAGTCCAGCGTCTCTTCCTGGTCGTCGATCTGCGCCGCCATGTCCAAGTCGTTCGCCATGAGCATCTCGCGGGAACGGGTCATCATCTGCTGGGCGATGTCGGTCATCCGGGAAATCTCCTGATTGGCGAGGTCGATCGCCACGACCGGATTCCCGATGACTTTATAATCCAGGTAGCGGATCACCCGCGTGTCCGCGGGATCTTCGCCCCGGATGAAAAAACGGATCAGAAACAGCATGACCGGGAGGAGGGGAAGCCATATCAAGGCATTGACCGTATTGAATGTCGTATGGGAGATCGCGATGCCGGTCATCATGTCCTCTGCCATCGGAGTGAACATGTTCGCCACACCGGATGCGGCGTCCGGGAGCATCGTATTGCCGAGCAGCCTGAGGATCCACTCGACGAGCCGGGTGAACGGGACCAGCAGGAACATGCAGATCAGCGAGCCGGTGATGTTGAAGATCGTGTGCGCCAGCGCGGCCCGTTTGGCGTTCCGTCGTGCGCCGATTGAAGCCAGGATCGCTGTGATGGTGGTCCCGATGTTGCTTCCGAGGAGGATCGGGATGGCTTGATAGAGCGAGATGAGCGGCGTGCCGTCCGTATCCGTCGCGACGCGCGAGAGGGACTGCAGAACCCCGATCGCCGCGGACGAACTCTGGATCACCATGGTCGAGACCGTACCGACCAGCAGTCCCAGCACCGGCACATCCTTGATGGAGAGCAGCAGGTCCTTGAACTGCTGGCTCTGGCCGAGCGGCTTGAGCGCGCCGCCCATGGTGTTGAGCCCGACGAAAAGGATGCCGAACGCAAGGCAGACCTGTCCGAGGGACTTGATCTTTTCCTTTTTGAAGGCAAACATGACCAGGAAACCGATGGCGACGAAGATCCATGCGTATTCGTCAATCTTGAACGAGACGATCCAGGCGGTCACTGTGGTGCCGATGTTGGCGCCCATGATGACCCCCACCGCCTGCGGCAGCGTCATGAGACCGGCGCTGACAAAACCGACCACCATGACCGTCGTAGCGGAGGAACTCTGGATGATGATGGTGACCAGCGCTCCGACCAGCACCCCAAGGACGGGATTCCCGGTCAGCAGCTGCAGGAAGCGGCGCATCTTCTCCCCGGCGGCCTTCTGCAGCCCTTCGCCGAGCTGGAGCATGCCGTATATGAAAAGCGCCAGTCCGCCGACCAGCATGAAGATGCCCTTGATGTCCATCTGACCTCCGCGGGGGCGGGAATGGTCCCATTCTACACTGACGGTTTTCTTTTGTCCAAAAGGAACGGTACAATGAACCCGGGTGCGGCGCATCCGGGAAAGGACTGTCCCGATGGAACGGAAACGGCCGAACATCGTGCTCATGAACTGCGACGACCTGGGGTATGGAGACCTGGGCTGCTACGGTTCCGGGGTAAACAATACACCGGAAATCGACCGGCTGGCGGCGGAGGGGTTGCGGCTGACGGACTTCTATATGGCGTCGCCGGTCTGCAGTCCGTCGCGCGGAGCCATGCTGACGGGATGCTATCCTCCCCGCATCGGATTCGGGGATTTCGACGGTCAGTGGGTGCTGTTCCCCGGACAGGGACTGGGATTGTCCGGGGACGAGACCACGATAGCGGACGCGCTCCGCGCCGCGGGCTACCGGACGGGAATCGTCGGAAAATGGCACTGCGGGGATCAGCCCGCGTTCCTGCCGACCCGCCACGGATTCGACACCTGGTTCGGACTGCCCTACAGCAACGACATGGGACGTCAGAAAGGCTTGACGGAGCCATATTGCCCGCTCCCGCTCATGCGAGGCGAAGAAGTCGTCCAGCAGCAGCCCGACCTGCGTGCTCTGACCGAACGGTATGCCGACGAAGCGGTCCGGTTTATGCGGGATGCCGGCGGGCGTCCGTTCTTCCTGTATTTCGCGCACATGCATGTCCATCTTCCGCTGTACGCCGCGGAGCGGTTCTGCCGCGATTCGGAAAACGGAGACTACGGGGCTTGTGTCGCGGCGGTCGACTGGACGGTAGCGGTGATCCGGCAGGAGTTGCGCCGTCTGGGCGCGGATCGCGACACGTTGTTCATCTTTACGTCGGACAACGGGTCGCGCGGGGATCACGGGGCGAGCAACGCTCCGCTTCGGGGGACCAAGGGAACGACCTGGGAAGGCGGGATGCGTGTCCCCTGCATCCTGCACTGGCCCGGTGTGATCGAACCCGGACGGGTCTCGTCCCGGCTGGTCGCGTCCATCGACCTCTTCCCCACCCTGGCCGCCCTTGCCGGCGCCACACTGCCGGCCGGACGCGCGCTGGACGGTTGCGACCAGTCGGGGCTGCTGTCCGCCGAAACCGGCACGCCGGCCCGGGAAGTCTTCTATTACTATATGAGAAACACACTGGAAGCCGTACGCTGGCGGACATGGAAACTGCATCTGCGGAAAGAGGACGGAACACCGGTCCCGATGCTTTTCGATCTTGCGGATGATCCCGGTGAAACCCGGAACCGGGCTTTGGACCGTCCCGAACTCGTCGCCCGTCTGACCGGGCTGGCCGATGCCATGCGCCGGGACCTCGGAGACGACGCCAACGGCATCCCGGGGCCCGGCAGGCGCCCGCCGGGACGTGTGGACGATCCGGTATACCTGACCGAATACGATCCCGGACACCCGTACATCTGCGCGATGTATGACAAGGAAGACCGGGGCTGAAACACGAGGAGGATTCCCATGAAGTGTCCAAAATGCGGAGCCGAGAACGACAACGGGAAGACCGTGTGCGGGCAATGCGGCACGTTCCTGTACAAGTACACGCAGAACCGGCACCCGATGACCCGCCAGGAACGCCGCAAGGAAACCGCGGGCCACTGGAAGCAGGCGTTACGGGGTACGATCTACGCCCTGCTGGTGCTGGCCGGGTTCGCGCTCGTTCTCTTCCTGCTCGCCCTGCTGCTCGGCCAGATCATCCCGGATTCCTGGTTCGAGGGGCTCATCGACACCACGGCCACCACCTGAACCACCGGCGGTACCCTCCGCCGCGGCGGGAGTGTCCGTCACGGCCGGTGCCGCGGCACTCCGGGACAAACCATCGACCGGGCTCATCGGTATCCTCGGGGGCAGGACGTCCGGCATCGCTGCATCGTGCGGATCCCCGGCATCTTCGCCTGTGCCGGTTTCGGTCGGAAGGATTTCCGGCAGTGTGACGTGCCGGATCCGGTCGTGCGTCTCCGTCCGTCGTCCCGCATGCAGGGCGGCGCGTTCCGAGCGGTACCGCCCGGTCGCGTACAGGCCGCCGTCGCTTCCTCCGCCGTCGTCCCTGTCCGCGATCTCGCCCAGCGGATCGGTGTATCCGGCGGACTCGTCCTCCTCTTCCCCGCCGGTCCATTCCGGCAACGGCGGCCATGTGTCCGCAAGCGGACTGTCGGGAGGAGCCTGGCGGCGCAGGATGCGGAACACAAGGAGCGTCAGGCCGAGCAACAGGAGGGATGCGCCTGAAACGAGCAGTCCCTCCATCAGACGGGGCGGGGTGTAGTCCATTTCGATCCTGTGCGTTCCGGGTTCAAGCCGGATGGACAACAGACCGTCCTCCAGTGCCGACGTTTCGACCGGACTTCCATCCACGCGGACGGTCCATCCCCGGTCGTACGGGATGCTCGTGAACATCGTCCCGGCGGTTTCCACCCGGATGGTGCCGGTGATCGAGGTGTCGTCGAACGACTCGACGTCCAGTCCCTGTGACGCCAGTACCCCCATCGCCTGTTTGAACCGCGCTTCGTCCATGCTGACCGCGTACAGCTTGACCGAGCCGTTAGGAGCGTCCTTGAACGTCATCTTCACCAGGACCTCGGTCCCGGCTTCCACCCGCCCGAGATCGACGATGTACGGGCGCTTGAGGTCGTAGCTTTTCGGCGCTGGATCGGACTCCCCGAACAGTACCTCGGTGGTGTCCAGCTGCCCGGCGTCCAGGTAGAAACTCACTTCGCGGGAAACCGGGACTTTGATCGACAGGGTTGCGGAGCACGAACCGGAGCCGGGTTTTGTGTAGGAGAAGGAACCGGCGTCGGCCGAGGACTGCACCGTCATGTTGGTGGAGTTCACCAGCTTCACGTCCAGCGGAAGCAGGACGTCGCGGACATCGGCGGACCGTTCGAGAAAATCGTTCTGGACCTCGAACGGATTCCCGCCGGTCGTCTTCCAGCCGTCGATGCGGTCGCCGACCATATACGCGACGGGCAGCGCGTACGGATTGCGGTACACCGTGTATTCACCGTCGTTGGAGACCGCCTCCATCGTCGGGCGCGCATAGGCCGCGTCCTTGGATACCAGATAGCGGATGCCGAGCATGGACTCGAGCACCGGAGTGGAGTCGTAGTAGCAGTAGCTGTTGATGCCGTTGTTGTGCAGCCCGAGCGAACGCATGAGCTGCGTGGTTTTCAGGTAGGCGGTCGAGGCGAAAATGGAGATCCCGCGGTAGCTGTGCAGTACGGTGTCGTTCACCGTCCGCGGTTTGAGCAGCTCGACACGGTAGAAGTCCCCGGTCCCGTCGTCCTCCACCGTGTCCATGAGGTCGATCAGCCGGACGCGGTCCCCGACGAATCCCGCGCGGTCGGAGTAGTATTCGGTGCGGTCCATGAGGTCCACCGTCACGAATGTGTTGACCAGCAGCTCGGCGATGATCACGCTGGACAGCACCGTGACGCGGAGCTCCCGCGGATGGCGCGGACTCCGGGCATAGACCATGCCGGCCGCGAGGAACGCCAGGAAAAGCAGGCTCAGGTATACGGTGAGCGTATCGGCGGAGTCCGCGGCCAGCTTGTCCGCGAGGACGACGAATGCCGCAGCGGCCATCGAGACGCCGACGATCAGCCGCGCCGGAAATTCGCGAAGCCGAATGTAAACCGGGTACCCCATGGACAGCAGGAGGAACACGTAGACAAACGCGTACCGGTACGGGAGTTGGTTCGGGTAATGCCCGCCGTTCCAGAGAAAATCGAGTGTATTGACGGAAAAGCTGAAGAACAGGGCCAGCAATCCGAGCAGGTGCGCGATCTTGGAGCGCACCGGGATCGAAGGACTGAAAAAGTACAGCGGGATCAGGATCAGGGCCGCCAGTCCGCAGTAGATGTTGGGCAGACCCTCGCGGATGTGAAGGGGCACCACCAGCAGGTGGTTCGTCAGGAAATCGAACAGGTTGAAAGACAGGTTCCAGGTTGCGGGGCTGACATCGTTGGCTGCGGAGGTAAGCTGGAGCGCCGTGTAGGTGGGCAGCACCACCGCCATGGAGATCCCGGCGGCCAGGACCGAGAAGAACGCGAATTTGACCCCTTTGCGGACAAACAGCCCGAAGCGGAGCGCCGGATGGCGGGAAAAGTAGGCGACAAGGAAATATATGACCAGAAACAGGCAGATGAAATAGGCGATGTAGTAGCAGAACGTGATCGTCAGCGCCAGACCGATCACGTATCGGACGAACCGGCGGCCGGCGATCATCTCTTCGAGTCCGAGCGCCAACACGGGCAGCATCAGGATCCCGTCCAGCCACATGATGTTCCATGAGTATGCGAGGATGTAGGCGGACAGCGCATAGAACGCGCCGAACAGCACGATCCCCATGCCTTCCCGTCCGAAACGGCGGCGGAGATAGTACGCCATGGAAAGCGAGCACAACCCGATCTTGAGGACCTGGATGAACGCGATGGCCTCGGGGAGGTTGGCGCGCGGGAAAAGCAGCAGGATCAGGTTGAACGGGCTGATCAGGTAATAGGCGGACAATGCAAGGAAATTGAGCCCCATTCCGGCGTTCCATGTATAAAGCAGGCTGTCGAACCCGGACAGTTTCTCATAGAGCTCCGACAGGAACGGCGCGTATTGATGATACAGGTCGATCGTCAGGATGCACCGGTTCCCGACCGGAAAAACCAATCGGGTCAGATAGGCGACATAGACCAGGACGAAAGGAAAAAGGAAGGAGTACCAGAGGTACCGGGTCCGGCGGAACGCACCGCCGATTCGGTTGCCGCCCGCTTCGGTTACGCGCTGCGGCAAG
Organism: Clostridia bacterium; assembly: GCA_017997315.1. Classification (GTDB taxonomy): domain Bacteria; phylum Bacillota; class Clostridia; order Saccharofermentanales; family UBA5734; genus JAAYKS01. The sequence goes on along the minus strand of JAGOFF010000066.1, from coordinate 2,337 downwards.
GGGGACCGGTCGCTTTTTTTCATGTTTCCTCTCCCTCGGACAAGTTCTCCGGCCGGGCTGCATGCGCCGCCCTGCGGGCCCGACGCGCCTCGTTCCGCCGGCAGGCCGCGGCCCACTCCGCCCGTTGGCCCGCGTCCGCGGGTTCAAACGGCCGGACAGGTTTCGGATGCCCTTCGTCGTCGACGGCGACATAAATGAGGTAGGCGCGGTTGACCTGGTGGCGTTCGCCGTCCAGTTTCTCGACATAGGAGTCCACCCGGACCTCGATGGACGTCCGGCCCGTCCAGGTCACCTCCGCGTCCAGCGCAACGGTCTCGTTGAGCAGAACGGGTTCCATGAACTCGAGCGAGTCCACCGCCGCCAATGTGACATCGGACAGCGCGTGGCGTCTGGCTTCGACCGCGCCCGCGATATCCACCCACTCCATCAGCCGGCCGCCGAACAGCCGTCCGACCCCGTTGACGCTGGAATACATGGCGATCTGGACGACCCGTGTGGACATGGCGCCTCCGTAGCGGCCCGGCTCGGGCAACGCCCCTTATACGTTCAATACAGCAGAATGGTTGCGAGCAGGTCGAGCGGAACGTCGCCCGCGTTCGCGATGCTGTGGCGTTCCCCGCCCACGGTCAGGCAGACATCCCCCGCGCGCAGGCGCCGCGCCTGTCCGTTGTCATCGAAGTCGGCCTCGCCGGACAGGATGTAGAAGATCTCCTCCTCGCCCTCATGCACGTGCGGACCGATCGAACAGCCCGGCCCGATGGTGATGCGGGCCACCAGCCGCGCCTTGCCCTTGAATTCGCCCGGGGACAGGAGCGTGGTCATCTTCACGCAGCCCTTGCCTCCCCGCAGAGATTCCTTGATCTCATATTCCATCTGCTCGGCTTTGCGGATCATCCGGATCACCTCCATGTTTTTGTCACAACTATTATAGCGGTTGTGCCCGTATACCGGAACCGGCAGCCGGATTTCCGTTCATCGGAGCCCGCACCACGGCCATACGCGCAAGATCTGCAATGCCGCAACGCGTTTTGGCGCTGATCAGGGACAAAAACAAAGGTAGAATGAGACTGGACAACCGATCGGAGGTGCACACACATGCCCAAGGCCCGCAATGTCGTCGTCGCCCAGTCCGGGGGACCGACGCCGGTCATCAACAACTCGCTGCGCGGTGTCGTCGAGACCTGCGCGCTGTACCCGGACGTTTTCGGAACCGTCTATGCCGGATACCACGGAGTGGAGGGGATCCTCCGGGAAGAACTCCTGGACCTTTCGTCCCAGCCGGCCGACGAGATCGCGCTGCTGAGGACCACCCCGACCGCAGGCTCGATCGGCACCTGCCGGTACAAGCTCAAGGCCGGACAAGCCGAGGATTTCGCGCGTGTGATCGAGGTTCTGCGCGCGCATGATGTCGGCTACCTGTTCTACATCGGCGGCAACGACTCCATGGACACCGCCCACAAGATCAGCCGTCTGGCCGCGGAACAGGGGCTGGAGCTGGTCGCGACCGGAGTGCCGAAAACCATCGACAACGATGTCGGCGACCCGGAGTTCCGCCTGGTGGACCACACCCCGGGGTACGGGAGCACCGCGCGGTACTGGATGAACGTGGTGCAGAACGCGGAGGAGGAGAACCGCGGTTCCTGCCCGGCGGATCCCGTGCTCGTCCTGCAGGCCATGGGCCGCAGCATCGGTTTCATCCCCGCGGCCGCCCGTCTGGCCGATCCGGACCGCAGCATCCCGCTCCAGATCTACATGGCGGAATCCGGTCTGGGTATCGAGGCGCTGCATGAGAACGTGAACGCGGAGCTCCGCCGGTCCGGACGATGCATCGTGGTGGTCGGCGAAGGATTCGACGCCGGCGACCTCGGCCGCACACGCGACGCGTTCGGGCACACCCAGTTCTCCGCAAGCCGTACGACCGCGGCCCAGTCCGTCGTCAACTACCTGAATGAAAAAGGGCTGGCGGTGCGCGGTTCCGCGCGGTGCCAGGTTCCCGGCACCGACCAGCGCGGCTCGATCCTCGCCGCCTCGCCGATCGATCTCGACGAAGCGTACCGGCTCGGCCAGCAGTCGGTCCTTGTCGCCATGCGCGACGGGAACGGATTCATGTCCACCCTGGTCCGCCGGCCCGGGCCGATCTACAGCGTGGAATACGGCAAAGTGCCCCTCGAGACCGTCGCGAATTCCGAACGGACCTTCCCGGAAGCCTGGCTCGCGCCGGGCCGGACGGATGTCACGGACGATTTCATCCGGTATGCCCGGCCGCTGGTCGGTGAAGACTGGGTGAGCGTTCCGCTGGTCGACGGACGCATGCGCTTCGCCCGCCTTCTCCCCCTC
>JAGOFF010000065.1 GCA_017997315.1 Clostridia bacterium | reverse complement strand
CCATGGACAAACCGGTGTTCGACATCCTGAAGGAACGGGGATACCTGGCGCAGGTCACGGACGAGGACGCGGTGCGCAGCCTGCTCGCCAAGCCCGGCGTCACGTTCTACATCGGCTTCGACCGGACCGCGGACAGTCTGCATGTCGGGCATTTTCTCCAGATGATGGTGATGGCGCATATGCAGCGCGCCGGGCACCGTCCCGTCGTTCTTCTCGGCGGCGGTACCGCGATGGTCGGCGATCCCTCGGGGCGCACCGACATGCGTTCCATGCTGACGCGCGAATCGATCGAGCACAATGTCGCCCGGTTCCGGGACCAGATGCGGATCCTGGTGGACTTCGGAACCGACCGGGCGATCATGGAGGACAATGCGGACTGGCTCCTGGACCTCAACTACGTGTCGTTCCTCCGGGATATCGGATCCTGCTTCTCCGTCAACCGCATGCTTTCCGCGGACTGCTTCAAGCAGCGCATGGAAAAGGGATTGTCGTTCCTCGAGTTCAACTACATGCTCATGCAGGCATACGATTTTCTGGTCCTGTACCGCCGCCACCATTGTCTGATCGAGCTCGGCGGTGACGACCAGTGGTCCAACATCCTCGCGGGCATCGACCTGGTGCGGCGCAAGGAGCAGGCCGACGTGTACGGCATGACGTTCCGGCTGTTGACGACGAGCGAAGGCATCAAGATGGGCAAGACCGCGAAGGGCGCGCTCTGGCTGGACCGTGAAAAGACCGCGCCGTTCGACTTCTACCAGTACTGGCGCAATATCGACGATCCGGATGTCGAGAACTGCCTCAAACTGCTTACCTTCCTCCCGCTGGACGAGATCGCGGGCTACCATTTCACCGACGAGCGCGTCAACGAAGCGAAAAAACGCCTCGCGTACGAGGTGACCGCCATCGTGCACGGCAAGGCGGATGCGGACGCGGCGCGGCGCCAGGCGGAAGAGTTGTTCGAGCGCGGCGGACGCAGCGACACGATGCCGTCGACTGCGATCGCGCCGGAGGACCTGGCCGAAGGCCGGCCGCTGCTGGACGTCCTGTACGAAGCCGGGGTCATCCCCTCCAAGGGAGAGGGGCGCCGGCTTGTGCAGCAGGGCGGACTCTCTCTCAACGACGTGCCGGTCGCGGATCCCGGCCGTCTGCTCGTCGCCGCGGACTTTACCGACGGCGAGGCGATCGTGCGCAAAGGAAAGAAGGTCCATCATCGCCTGATTGTCCGATAATCCCCGGTTGAAACCGGACAAAAAGCGCCGCCCGAACGGGCGGCGCTTTTGATTGTCGGACAGGTGGGACGTTGATCCGCTGGATCAGCCGAGTTTATTGACAGCCTTCGCGAGACGCGACTTCCGGCGTGCAACTGCATTCTTGTGCAGGTAGCCCTTGGCAGCGGCTTTGTCCAGTCTGGCCTGTGTGGCGCGGACGACTTCGGCCGTCTCTGCGGTAGGTGCTTCCAGAGCGGCTTTCGCCTTTTTCAGAACGGTTCTCAATTCGCTCCGCTTGCTCTTGTTGGCGACCGCTTTCTTCTCATTCACGAGAACACGCTTGATGGCGGACTTCATGTTCGGCAACTTTATTCACCTCCCGCGTTGACCTTGGCAACCGATTCGAAACACTACGGTATTCTATCATGGAAGAAAGGGCGTTGCAAGCGTATAATGGAGCCGTTCGGTGCTTAATTCAGATGATGTCATATCTTGTGGATACAGCCTGAGAACCTATATTGTGGAGGTGTTTTTTCTTTATGCCAGATGACAAAAACCGGGGGAATCCCCCGGCCGGCGAGTCCGTCGGGAAACCGCGCTCCCGCAGGGGCAAGACCCCGCGGGAGTCCTCTCCCCCCGCAGACAAGCCGCAGACCGCGCCTGCCGGCGCGCAGCGCAAGAAACCGCGCACGCAAAACGTCCGCATCGACACTCCCCGTTCCGCCACCCCTAAAGGCCCCGCCGCCACGCCCCCCCGTCCCCGTTCCTCCCGCCCGGAATCCGCGCGCAAGCCGGAATCGTCCGGCCAGCGCCGTCCGGCGTCGGGCGGGCAACGCCAGCAACCCGACGTCCGCTCCCGGACCCATGCCGCGCCTTCGCAGCAGCGCGCCGGCGCCTCCCATGCGGGCACACGCTCCCGTTCCCACTCCCCCCATCCGGATTCCGCAGGGCCGCAGGCCCTGACGCGTGCCGATGCGCGGGTCGCCGCCGCCGGTGACGCCGTTCTCCGCGTCATTCCCCTCGGGGGCATGCGCGAGATCGGCAAGAACATGACGGTGTACGAGTGCGGCGACGACATGATCATCGTCGACTGCGGCGTGGCGTTTCCCGGGGAGGATCAGCCCGGCATCGACGCGGTCATCCCGGACATGTCCTATGTCCGTCAGAACAAAGACCGGCTCCGGGGGATCTTTCTCACCCATGGACACGAAGACCACATCGGTTCCCTGGCCTGGCTGACGCAGATCGTGGATGTGCCGATCTACGGCGGCCGGCTCCCGATCGAACTGGTGCGCCGCAAGCTCGAAGAGCGTTCCGGCGGAGCGGGGCTGGACCGGTTGCATTCGGTTTCGGACGGGGATGTGATCCCGGCCGGAGCCATGAACGTCGAGTTCATCCATGTCAACCACAGCATCCCGGACGCTTTCTCGCTCGCGATTTTCACCGCGGGCGGGATCGCGGTGCATTCCGGGGACTTCAAGATCGACTACACCCCGATCGACGGCGGTCCGATCAACCTTCCGCGCCTGGCGGAGATCGGCTCCATGGGGGTCCGGCTGCTCATGTGCGAAAGCACCAACATCGAGCAGGCAGGCTCCTCCCCGTCGGAGCGCAGTCTGGCGTCCTCGTTCGAGTCCATCTTTGACGGGACGGAAGGACGCATCTTTGTCGCTTCCTTCTCCTCCAACATCTACCGCATCCAGCAGGTGGTGACCGCCGCGGAACGAGCGGGCCGCAAGGTCGCACTGGTGGGTCGCAGCATGCTCAACGTGTTTGACGCCGCGAGCTCGCTCGGCTACATGCAGATGAAGCCGGACACCCTGATCGACATCAGCCAGATCGACCGGTATGATCCGGACCGTCTGTGCATTATCACCACCGGCAGCCAGGGGGAACCGATGTCCGCGCTCACGCGCATGGCGTTCTCGGAGCACCGTTCGGTCGAGATCGTCGCGGGCGACACGGTCGTGCTGTCCGCGGATCCGATCCCGGGCAACGAAAAATCCGTCTACCGCGTCATCAACGAGCTCTTCAAGCGCGGCGCCCGCGTCATCTACGAGGGATTGGCCGAGATTCACGTATCCGGGCACGCCTATCTCGAGGAGATCAAGCTGTATCATCAGCTCGTCCGTCCCCGGTACTTTCTGCCTGCGCACGGCGAATACCGGCACATGTATATCCATGCGCAGGTCGCGCATGATCTGGGGCAGTCCTGGGACAGCATGCTGCTGCTCAACAACGGGGACATCTTCGAGTGTTCCGACGCAGGCTGCCGGATCTCCGGATTTGTCCCGGCCGAGGGCATCCTGATCGACGGATCGGGCGTCGGCGACATCGACAGCAGCGTGCTGCGGGAGCGCAAGCTCCTTGCGGACGAAGGCGTCATCGTCGTCGCCATGGCGGTCGAGCAGGGGGAGAACCGGCTTGCGGCACGCCCCGACATCCAGATGCGGGGCTTCATCTACGAATCCGAGGCGTCCGCGATCGAACGGGAGTGCATGAACCGGATCCTGACGTTCGTCCGCAAGATCGAGGACGCCAGGAAGCCGCTGGCCGCGACCATCCGAGGAAACCAGCTGCGCGACCAGCTGCGCGATCTGCTGTACACCCGCACCAAGCGGCGCCCCACGATCATCCTCTCGCTGATCGAGCTGCCCTGACCGTCCACGCGTTCCGCTGCGGTTGCGGCGGAGGACGATCCTGTATGGAAGAAACACCGACCCGTCCGCCTTGGTGGACCGGTCGGTGTTTTTACCTATGGAAGGATTGGACCGACAGGATCTACCCGAGCTTTTCCAGATCCACGATATGCAGCGTCTGGACATTCGCGGGATCCAGCCGGTCCGGACCGGCATCTTGAAAACAGACCTTGTTGCCCGCGGAACGGATCATGTAGCTCGCATCCGGTTTCGCCACCGTCGGAACCACCTCCAGAAGCATGCTGTTCTCACTGTCATAAATGTAGCAGCTCTCGATCCAGGCATCGGTGTACAGGTCGACGTTGAAGGCAAGATAGCGGCCGAGCAGCTTGTAGCGGATGGAGCAGACTGTCTCGCTGCCTTTGCCGATGACCCGGATCGGGATCCCGTCCCGGATCGAGTAGAAAGCATCCTGGACGGAACCGGTTCCCATGATGATCGGGCGGGGCACCGAACCGTCCACGCTCCAGATCGGATCGCCGTCGGGTTGATAGTAGGAATCATGGCCGACATAGCCGGACTGCCCCTCCGGATCCCCTACGGACTCCGCCACCAGCACAGGGCCCTCCGCGGAATCCCGGTAGAGGTCGAGCTGGTCGGATCCGGAGTTCCGGACCGTCCATACGGCCTGGTTCCCGTAAAGAAACAGTCCGCTCGCACTGTCCGCGAGTCTCAACCGCGCAAGTGATTCGATATCAATCCGGTCGACAGCGAGTTCCAGGCCACTGCCCGTCAATGTCGACAGATACAACGCACCCTCCGCCAGAACGGCATTCTTGATGATCCGGGCGGCAGCGTCCGGCTGGATGGCGAAGTCCTCGCCCGTTCGCCGCTCGTAGAGATGGATCCGGGCCGGATCATCGGACTGCCTCCAGACAATACGGTCCGTGTCCACAGCGAGGATCTCCGCCGAGGTGTCCGGATCCGTATGCTCAACCTTTGTATACTTCATGGACCCGGAGTCCAGAATGCCGATTTCCGTTCCCTTCTCCTGCAGGATCACCCCATCCCGGGTGTACGAGATGGCGACGACCAGATTCATGTTCTCGTCGACCGCACGGACACTCAGGCTGCGACCTTGATCAAAACCGATCTCCTGCATGGAGAACGAAAACGTACGATAGGCCTCCGGTGCAACCTTCCCGATGGAAACCGGCGTCGATCCGAACTCATAGTCCGGCATCCGGAACGGGATCGGCGTCGGCGTGGCGCCAGGGGCCGAGAACGCCTCTTCAATCATTTCCTGGACTCTCGCCGCAAACCGTCTGCGGTCCATGGCGGCATCCCGGCTCGTAGACTGATGCACTCCGACCAGGGTACCGTCCTCCCGGACTCCCGCGACGATCCCCGGACCCGCGGCGACGGACCGGATCCCGGACCAATCCGCGATCGCCGTGGTCATCGGATCGTCAAGACCCGTACCGCAAACCAGCACCGTGCCGTCCTCCCGGAGTCCGACAAGAAGGTCGTCGCTGCCGGCAAGGGCGGTGACTCCGGTCCATCCGGCACTCTCGAAATGTTCCCCTCCGCTGGCCGCCACGGTTCCGTCCCCGCGGAGTCCGAAAAGACGGCCTTCAGCAACAGTGATCGCCTTGATTCCGCTCCATGCACCGATCTCCGGGAAGTGCTTTCCGGAGGGATCGTGGCCCGTGATCGCCACGGTGCCGTCCGACCGCAGACCGGCTGTCCAGCTGTAGCGTCCGTCTTGCGATTGTCCGGCCGTTATCGCGACAATGTCCGTCCAGGCCGTGACCTTCAGGCAGGCCAGGCCCGCTTCCTCCATTACTTCCGTTCCACGCGCGAGGACGGTTCCATCCGACCGGAGACCGACGACGTATTCCGGCCCACAGGCGATGGAGAGGATGTCGGACCACCCCGCGGTGTCGCACAGGCTCTGGGGAGACTGCATCGCGGAGGAATACCCGGACGGACCGGAATACCAGGCGATGACGCTTCCGTCGGCCTTCCGTCCGGCATCCAGCCGGCCGGCGGTCGCCAGCGCAGTGACATCCCCCCACTTGCTGCAGTCCGTGCTCGGAAAATAAGAAGTTTCATTCTTCTCGATGACCGGCCGTCCACGGTCAGTCCGATCAGCTTGTAGCCGTTATATCCATCCGTGGTGACGGCAACCTGCGAGAAACCGGCAGTCGGCCGAACGGCCGTTGTCGATGTCGTCACCCCGGGAACCGTCGTCTGCGTCGGTGTGACATCCCCGGAGCGGCATGCCGTCATTCCGCCTGAGGCGATCACGACAAAAAGAAGTAGTACCACTGGAATTCGTACGGACCGGTAAATTTTCATATGTGCCCCCCACCAGTTCCCCGATATTCCCCCGTGTTTATTTTCATGGTATCACAATATGTCTTCCACTCTTCTATGGGACCGAACGAGAAGAAAGGCGCACCTCCTTTTTGGGGAGATGCGCCTTTCGTACGCCACATGAGTTGCCGGTCGCTGCGGTTTAGAGCGCCGCCAGCGCCGCCTCCGCCGCGGACGCCGCGTCCGCCGAATAGATGTCCGCGCCGATCTGCTTGCAGTAGCTTTCATTGACCGGAGCGCCGCCGACCATGATCTTGACCTTGTCGCGGATCCCCTTCTCCTTGGCAAGCTCGACCACGTTCTTCATCTCGCCCATGGTCGTCGTGAGCAGCGCGGAGCAGGCGATGAACTGGGCGCCGGAATCGATGGCCGCCTGCACGAAACGCTCGGCCGGTACGTCGCAGCCGAGGTCGATGATCTCCATCCCCTTGCCTTCCATCATCATCGCGACCAGGTTCTTGCCGATATCATGAAGGTCTCCCCGGACCGTCCCGATGACGACCTTGCCGCTGGCCTGTACGCCGTCCGCCTTGAGCAGGGGCTTGAGGAGCTCGGTGCCGGCCTTCATGGCGCGCGCCGCGATCAGGACGTCCGGGACGTAGATCTCGTTGTTCTTGAACTTCGCGCCGATGACGTTCATTCCGTCGACCAATCCTTCGTTCAGGATCGCCGCCGCCGACACCCCCTCGTCGATCGCCTGCTGCACCAGCGCCTTGACGTCACGGGCCTTTCCGGCCTGCAGCGCCGCCGAGATCATTTTCATCAGTTCCATGCTCTCATCCTCCTGTTTTCATCAGCGGGTGCGTACCCTCTGTTCTTCCGATATGCCGCGGGGGTCACGCCGGTGACCTTCCGAAACACCTTGGTAAAGTAGCTTTGGCCCTCAAACCCCACCATGGCCGAGATATCCGCAATCGGGAGATCCCCGCCGAGCAGCAGTGCGGACGCCGCGTCCGCGCGGACCTTGTTGACGTAGGCGACAAAATGGGTCCCGACGTCCTCGCTGAACACCCGGCTGAAATACATCGGGCTCAGATGGACATGCGCCGCGACCTCCTCGAGGGTCAATCTGCGCCGGTAGTTGCGCCGGATATAGTTGACGGCTTTGAACATGACATCCGCATTGCGCACATCCTGCAGTTTGAACACCTGTTCCGTGAACCGGTTCATGGCGCCCGAAAGCCAGGCCGCGAGCTCGTCCACCGTTTCAAATCCCCCGATGCGGTCCAGATAAGTGTAGTTCATGCCGAAGATCCGGCCGGCGTCCGCGCCGCCGCGGATCGCCGCACGGGACAGCAGGACGGTCAGCTCGACGATCCGCGACTTGAGGGTCGGCATGTCGCCGGCTTTGGAAAAGAAGATGGTGCCCAGCAGTTCATTGAGCAGCCTCTGCGCTTCGTTCCGGTCCCCCACTTCGATCAGGCGGAGAAGCTCCTCCTCCTTGTCAAAGGGATAGGACCGATCGTCGCCGACACCGCCGAACACCTTGAGCGCGTTCATGCGCTCCCAGATCCGTGACTGGATATCCGCGGATCGTCCGGCATCGTCCACCAAGTCGTAACTGTCGTCCGACACGCTGCGCGCGGTATGTCTCAGCAACCGGCTGAGGCTGGCCACACGTCCCGGTGAGACGACCGGCACATCCCGCAGCTGTCGGCGGACGGCCTCGCGCTGCCGGTCGCCCGACTCGGCGCCGCAGACCAGCTCGTCCGGCAGGAACTCATCGGGATCCAGCAGATTCACGGGCCCGCCGGACAACGCGCCGGACAGCACGCCGTCGCACATGATCGGGGAAGTCCAGCAGGCCAGCCCCATCGGGCAGAAATGGATATACTCCCCGCCAAAGCGTCGGGACTGGCACGATCCGTACAAATGGGATTCGGAACAGGCTCCGCAGGTGGCCGATTGAGCCTCTCCCGCCGGATCCTCGGGCGAAAACAAAGCGGCGGCGAGCTCACAGACCGATCGGAGCGCGGCATCCGGAAACACCGCATGCAGGCGCTCGCCTTCCGTACCGATCACCATGCACCCGACGCCGGTGGAAGCCGCATAATCCTCGGCGGCCGAGATCGCCATGCCCAAGTCAAACGTCACAGAAACATCCCTTCATCCGACAATCCGATGATGTCCCGAAAACATCATACGCCCTGTCCGGGCGTATGATTTGGCACTATTTTACACTTTTTACAACGATTCTGCGATGAACGCTCCGTACTATCCGTTGCGGCGGACGTCGATGACGTCCCGGACCGCCTTGAGCCGCCCGATGACCCGGTCCAGCTGGTTCTGGCCGTTGACTTCGACCAGCATGGAGATCGCCGCTGTCACGTCTTTCATCGCAGTCATCTGGCCGGAGAGGATCGAAATCTTCTCCTCCGCGATGGCGTTGGAGACGTCCGCCAGCAGATGACGCCGGTCGTGCGCGGTGATTTTCAGTTCCACCTGGTAGGATGCGCCGGTGTCGTCCTCCGCCCAGGACACGTCGATCAGCCGGGAGGCGCGCTCCGCGTCCCGGACGCTGCCGGAGGAATCCCGCAGCAGGTTCCGGACATTGCTGCAGTCGGTCCGGTGCACTGCGACGCCCTGACCACGGGTGACATACCCGATGATCGCGTCTCCCGGAACCGGGTTGCAGCACCGGGAAAGCCGGACCAGGCAATTGTCGACGCCTTTGACGACGATCCCCTTGTCGGAGGCTTTGGATGCCCGCACGCGCGGGGGTTCTTTCGCGACGATCTCGCCGGCCGCGGTTACGGGCGGTGTCGGATTGTACACCACCTGCCCGTTGGAGGTCACATGGTATCCGAGATGTTCCCGTTCCTCCTCCGGGATGCTCTTGATGTACTCGTCCCGCAAGCGCGGCAGGATCTTGCCCGCGGAGATTCCGCCGTAGCCGATGGAGGAATACAGGTCGTCAAGCGAGGTGAGGGTATATCGCCGGTAGATTTTCTCCAGCAGTTCGGTACGGAGCAGCTGCGCCGCGGAAAAGCCGGATTTTTTCAGCTCCCGTTCGAAGATCTCACGGCCGCGCGCGATGTTTTCATCCCGCATCTCCTTTTTGAACCACTGGTTGATCTTGCTCCGCGCGGAGGAGCTTTTCACCAGCTTGAGCCAGTCCCGGCTCGGTCCGTGGACCTTGTCGGACGTGAGCACCTCGACGATGTCGCCGTTCTGCAGCTCGTAGGTCAGGGGTACGATGCGCCCGTTGACCTTGGCGCCGTACATCCGGTTTCCGATCCCGCTGTGGATGTTGTAGGCGAAGTCGATCGGAACCGATCCGGCGGGCAGGGCGACGACGTCTCCCTTGGGTGTGAAGACGAAAACCTCCTCGGCGATCAGTCCGTTCTTGAGGGACTCCATGTATTCCCCGGCATCCCGCATGTCCTTCTGCCAGTCGAGCAGCTGTCGGAGCCAGGCCATCTTTTCGTCGATCTCGGATCCCGGCGCGGAGGGGTGACGCTTGTCCTCCTCCTTGTACTTCCAGTGCGCGGCGATGCCGTATTCCGCTGTCCGGTGCATCGCGAACGTCCGGATCTGGACTTCGAACGGCATCCCCTTGGGTCCGATGACCGTCGTGTGCAGCGACTGGTACATGTTCGGTTTGGGCATCGCTATATAGTCCTTGAACCGGCCGGGGATCGGATGGTACAGCTCATGGACGGCGCCGAGCACGGAGTAGCAGTCCGAGACCGTATCCACAATGATCCGCGCCGCGAAAAGGTCATAGATCTGGTCGAGGTTCTTGTTCTGCTGGTGCATTTTCCGGTAGATGCTGTAGAAATGCTTGGGACGGCCCTCGATCTCACAGCGTATGCCCATGCGGTCGATCACCTGCTTGAGTTCCGTGATGATCTGCGAGATATGATGCTCCCGTTCGGACCGCTTCTGCGAAATCGATCCCACCAGTTCGTAGAAGGCGTCCCGGTCGATATAGCGAAGGCACAGGTCCTCCAGCTCCCACTTCCATTTGTAGATTCCGAGGCGGTGCGCGAGCGGCGCATAGATATCGAGCGTCTCCCGGGCTTTGGCCATCTGGCGGTCCGGGGGCAGGTGCTTCATCGTGCGCATGTTGTGCAGCCGGTCGGCCAGCTTGATCACGACCACACGGATGTCGCGGGCCATGGCAAGCAGCATTTTACGGAAATTCTCCGCCTGAAGCTCCTCTTTGGATGAAAACGCGAGCTTGTCGAGCTTGGTGACGCCGTCCACGAGCTCCGCAATCTCCTCACCGAACTCGGACGCCAGGAACTCGATCGTGATGCCGGTGTCCTCCACCGTGTCGTGGAGCAACGCGGCCACCAACGTGGCCGACTCGACCTCCAGCTCGGTCAGGATGAGCGCGACCGCCAGCGGATGGATGGCGAATGGTTCGCCTGTGGCGCGCACCTGTCCTTCATGCGCGTTGAGCATGAATTCGAACGCACGCACAATGCGGTCGGAATCGTCCGTCCTGGAATACGCGCGGTATCGGCGCAGGATGATATGCAGTTCGTTGCGGAGATCGGTCAGGGTCTCACCGTCCATGGGCGGATCAGCACCTTTCCTTCGCGGCCAGAAGATACCGGAACGACTCACAGGCGTGCAGGTTGGCCTTGCCTTCGACCGTCAGTACGGTGATGTGCCTGCGCTCCGGACCCAGGATCTGCTGACGGATCAGCGATGCCTCGTCGAATACTTCGAGAATACGCGAGAGCCGGAACCAGTTCAAGTCCAGCTGATAGCTCCGGGACACCTTTCTGGCCAGCAGAGTCAGGTCGCAGAGCAGCGGATCCGACGAAAAGTTCGCCTTGATGTACTGATAGACCGAAGTGAATTCGGTTTTGCTCGGGATCATCTGCGCCAAATCCAGATCGAGCCGCGCCGCGATCGACTCCATGGACTCCGCCCGTTTCCGGCATTCGCTGTCCGCGATCGTAAGTAGCGGATCCGGATCGGCGCTGTGATCCCCGCCGGACAGCCGGATGTCCCGGATCTTGATCTGAAGGTTTTCCTGGCCGTTCCAGGAG
>JAGOFF010000064.1 GCA_017997315.1 Clostridia bacterium | reverse complement strand
ATCCAGCACGGCGATGTCGGCCAGCACCTTGCGGTCCAGACGGATGTCCGCCTTCTTCAGTCCGTTCATGAAACAGCTGTAGGAGATGCCGTTGATGCGCGCGGCGGCATTGATGCGCGTGATCCAGAGTTTGCGGAAATCACGCTTCTTGTTCCTGCGGTCACGGTACGCGTAGTTCCCGGACTTCATCACCTGCTGGTTGGCGACCTTGAAGAGTTTGCTCTTGTGGCCGAAATACCCCTTGGCGGCCTTCAGGATCTTCTTATGACGGTTGCGGGCAGTCACGCCCCTCTTGACTCGAGCCATGGTATGGATACCTCCTGAAAGGATAGTCGATGTGGATGGGTCTGACGCCTATTTGAATGGGATGAGCTGCTTCAGGCGGGCGTTGTCGGCTGACGAGACGACGAGGGACTTGCGGAGGTTTCTCTTCCGTTTGGTCGTTTTCTGTCCCAGTCTATGCTTCTTGAAGGCCTGGAAACGGAGGACTTTTCCCGTACCCGTTACCTTGAACCTTTTCTTGGACGAACTGTGGGTTTTCTGCTTCGGCATGTTGCGTGATCCTCCTGTTCGATGCGGATTGTCGAGGTTCAGTTCTTTTTCGGCGCCAGGTACATGGTCATGTTGCGGCCTTCCATCCGCGGCGGGCGATCGACGACCGACACCTCCGCACAAGCCTCCGTAAAGCGCTTCATGACTTCATACCCCTGGTTGGTGTATGTCATCTCGCGGCCCCTGAAACGGATGTTGACCTTGACTCTGTCCCCATCCTCCAGAAAGCGGCAGGCATTTTTCGTCTTGAACGAAAAATCGTGTTCTTCCGTCGACAGTTTCAGTCCCACTTCCTTGATTTCCGTGGTTTTCTGGTTCTTGCGGGCCTCCCGCTCCCGCTTGGCCTGCTCGAACATGAACTTTCCGTAATCCATGATCTTGCATACGGGGTTGTCGGGCTGCGCGTTGATCAGCACCAGATCCATTTCGGCCTCCTCGGCCAGCTGCCTTGCCGTCCCGATCGGAACAACACCGCGCATCTGTCCCTCGGCATCGATCAGCCGGACTTCGCGGAAACGGATTTTGTCGTTGGTCGGAAGACCACTGTTACCCTGCTTTGCGATTGGAACACACCTCCTGTGACGATAACAAAAAGCGGATGATGTCATCCGCTGCACATGGAACCCAACCGGTATCCGGTCGTGAACACGATGAACCTCTTCGCAATGCTTGAGGTGAGAAGCGGATGCTTCTGCTTTCTATATGGAATTGATCCTGCCGTATTCTACTTGATCCGGCACGGTCTTGTCAACTGTCCCGAAAACTGCACCCGTCCACCCGTTCCGGCATCTGTTATAATTTCCGCATACACCGCGCCGCTGGCGCCCCAGGAGGTCCCCGATGATATCCAAGTCCCTGACCGGTCGTCTCCGCTCCGGATCCATGATCCGGAAAATGTTTGAAGAAGGCATGCGTCTCAAGGCCATCCACGGCGAAGAGAACGTTTTTGATTTCAGCATCGGCAATCCGGACCTCGACCTGCCGCCCGAAGTGTCGGAAGCGCTGGTCAGGCTGTCTGCGGACCGCTCCATCGCGACACATGGATATATGAGCAACAGCGGATTCCTGTCCACAAGAACGGTCGTCGCGGAACGTCTCTCTCTCCAATCGGGCCTGTCGGTCGGCCCGGAGTCCGTGGTGATGACAGTGGGAGCCGCCGGCGCCTTGAACGTGGTTTTCAAAACGCTGCTGGATCCGGGGGACGAAGTGATTGTCCTCGCCCCTTTCTTCATGGAGTATCTCTTTTACATCGACAACCACGGCGGCCGGTGTGTCCAGGTCCAGACCGACGAGTCGTTCCAGCCTGATCCGGAGGCGGTCCGGCAGGCCCTGTCCCCCCGGACAAAAGCGATCGTCATCAACACGCCCAACAACCCGTCCGGCGCAATCTATACGGAATCTGCGCTTGCGGCGCTCGATGCGGTGCTGCGCACCGCGCCCCGTCCGATTTATGTCATTTCGGACGAGCCGTACAACGAAATCGTGTACGACGGCGCGAGAGTTCCTTCCCCGCTTGCGGCTTTCGACAACGCCATTGTCTGCTACTCGTACAGCAAATCCCTTTCCCTGGCCGGAGAGCGCATCGGCTACATCGCGGTTCGGGACACCGCGGACGACTACAGGAACCTGATGGACGGTCTTGTGATGTCGAACCGGATCCTCGGATTCGTCAATGCGCCTTCCATGATCCAGAAAGCCGTCGAGGAAGCCATCCGCGCGGGTGCGCGCGTCGATGTCGCGAACTACCAGGCCCGCCGCGACGCGCTGTACGGCATCCTCACGCGCGCCGGCTTTGACGTGGAGAAACCGGCGGGGGCGTTCTACCTGTTCCCCCGCTGCCCGCTCCCCGACGATCAGGCTTTTGTCGATGCCGCCGCCCGGCACAACATTCTGTGCGTCCCGGGCAGCGCATTCGGCAGGCCAGGGCATTTCAGGCTCGCCTTCTGTGTCGGGATGCCGGTCATCCAGCGTTCCGAGCCGGCTTTCATGGCGTTGGCGCGTGAGATCGGCCTGATCTGACAAGTCTTTCCATCAACGTTCAGATGGGGTGAGGGTGACGAAACCCTCCCCCTTTTTCACCCGGACCGCAATCCGCTCCGCGCCCTCCCGGACCCGGTTGCTGACACCGCACGTGCTGCCTGCCTGCAATGTAGCGTCCTCCAGCGGATAGACCAGACCGTCCAGCGTCACCCCGGAAAGTTCCGCGCCCGGAACAGGAATGACCGAAACCAGCGGATTCGCCAAGCCCATCCCGACAGGATCGATCCTGAGTTCGTCCGGCCCCCGGAGCGCGGTGATATAGGTCATGCCGTCCGTCAGCCAGGTCCGGATCCGGCGCGCACATAAAGCGGCCGCTATGCCGAGATTTGCCAGCATATGGTCCAACCGGTCGCCGATCGCGCCGATCATCCAGATCTCGTCGCCTTCACCGGTGCCTGCTTCGAGTGCCGCGTTGACCGCCAGTTCCGAATCGGTCCAGTCCTTTTCCACCGGGAAGCGGCGGATATCCACCCGTCTGGACTCCATCCAGACCGACGACGGTCCGTCGATGGAGTCCATGTCCCCCACCAGCCGGTCCGGAACGATCCCGAGC
Source organism: Clostridia bacterium (assembly GCA_017997315.1). Classification (GTDB taxonomy): domain Bacteria; phylum Bacillota; class Clostridia; order Saccharofermentanales; family UBA5734; genus JAAYKS01. The sequence continues at coordinate 8,089 of JAGOFF010000064.1, read as the reverse complement.
GCGCGCAGGTGTTTCGCCCCTCCGTCCGCACAGATGACCAGGCTGCAGGTACGCGCGATGCGCAGGCATGCGGCCGGATCCGCGATGTCGCCGCTGAGTGCGATCAGTGTCCGCACGCGAGCCTGCGCAGTTCCCGGATGGCCGCTGCGGGATCGGCGGCGCCGTAGACGCTGTTTCCCGCCACGATCACATCCGCGCCCGCCTTGTAGATATCGGCGATGTTTCCGGGCCCGATCCCCCCGTCCACCTGGATATGCGACATGTGCCCCGACTCTTCCATCATTGCCCGAAGCCGGCGGATTTTGTCCGTCATGGACTGGATGTACTTCTGCCCCCCGAAGCCGGGATTCACCGTCATCAGCAGGACCAGGTCGGCTTTGTCCAGCACCTCTTCGACCTGGGCGAGCGGAGTTGCGGGATTGAGCGAAACACCCGCGCCGATCCCCAGCGAACGGATATGCTGCAGTACGCGGTCCAGGTGGGTGCAGGCTTCCGCATGGACGGTGATCAGGTCCGCTCCGGCCTGGGCGAACGTTTCGACATACCGGTCGGGATCGATGATCATCAGGTGCACGTCCAGCGGCAGGCGCGTGCGTCCGCGAAGCGCCCGGACCACAGGGGGACCGATGGTGATATTTGGTACGAACACGCCGTCCATCACATCGATGTGGAGCCAGTCCGCTGCCTGCTCCACCTTCCGGACATCGTCCGCCAGTGCCGAAAAGTCGGCAGACAGGATGGATGGACTGATCAGGATTCCACCATTGGTTTCCGCATAGGTTGCTATCATGTGTATACCTCCGAACGGGCTGGCCGCTTATCTCATTATATCGTCTAGATGGGGGGCGGACGTCTCCTGGACCAGGGATTGACTGCATCCAGCGCCGTGCGGAAACGCCGATACCGCTCCAGACGCCCGGCGTCCACGGAAGGATTCGTCGCCACCGCACACCCGGGTTCCGCGATATGCCGGCATCCCTGGAACCGGCAGGGGTCGGTGATTGCGCGGATTTCCGGATAACCGGAGATCACCCCGTCGCCGGTCAATCCGACATCCCATAGATCGAGCTGCGAGAAACCGGGCGTGTCCGCAAGATAACCTCCCCCGAACGGGAACAGTTCGACCCGGCGCGTCGTATGCCGTCCCCTTCTGATCCGGTTGCTGAGTTCCCCCGTATCCATGAGGCGTTCCCGGGTCAGCCGGTTCAGAATCGTCGATTTGCCGACACCGGATTGGCCGGCGATACCGACCGTCCGGCCCGGGATCTCGTTGCGGAGCAGATCCAGATCCGCCGCGTCGTCCAGGCCGGATCGGCGCACATCGAATCCGGCGTTGCGGTAAACCCTGCGGATGTGTTCTGTGCCCGAGGGATCCAGATCGCTCTTCGTGATGCAGATGACGGGGCGGATATCATGCGCGCCGCAAAGAATCAGCATTTTGTCCACCAGCAGCAGATCCGGCAGGGGATCCGCCGCCGACACGGCGATAAAGAGGACGTCCAGGTTGGCGATCGGCGGGCGCGGCAGAAAGTTCCGACGTTCGTGAATCACATCGATCCGGAACGGCACATCGGGATCCCCGGACTCACTGTACGAGACATGGTCGCCGACCGCGGGCACCAAGCTGTCCCGGCGCAGCACGCCGCGCAGGGTTGCGATGCCGACCGTTCCGCCGGCATCGGCGAGGAGGTAGTTCCCTCCCACTCCGCGAAGTAGCACCGCCTTCCGGTCGTCCGGCATACCCCTGTCAGCCGCCCGCTCCGGGAGCGGGCGCCGGCGTCGTCGGAACAACCGGCGGGGGTGTCGGGGGAGCCGTAGTCGCTCCAGGCACGGTCGTGCCCGTCGTTGCGCTCGGATCCGGGGTCGGCGAAGGATTCAGGATTCCCAGCAGTTCGTCCGTGGTTCCGAAGCGGACCGTGACCGGCGTTTTGGTATTGATCTCCGTATCGAACGCAAAATTAACCCCGATGGTGACCAGCTGATCGGCGGTCAGCTTGTTTTCCGCGATGGCCGTCAATGCGGCCGGCGATGTCTCCACCGCGCCGAGCACCAGATCCAGGTCACCCAGCTTGGCCTCCAACTGGGGTTTCGTCAGTCCCAGGATGTCCTTGGTGATCTTGACCTTGCCGGTTCCGTCGCTCACATAGACCTTGATGGATCCGCCCTTGTTGATGTTCTCTCCCGCGCCGGGCTCGGTCCGGATGATCAGATCCTTGCCAAGCGCCTTGTCGTTCATCTTGATGATTTCAACTTTCAGGCCCAGGGTGGTCTCCAGACGGGGCTGGACAACCAGATAACTCTGACCTGTGAAATCCTCGAGCGTGATGAGGTTGGGGCCGCCGCTCACGGTGAGGGTCAGGACAATGTAGCTTTCCGGACCGATCATGGTTCCGGGAGTCGGAGTCTGCCGGATGACATGGCCTACCGGCACATTGTCGTCCTTCACCAGTTCGGTCTTGAAATCCGTCCCCTGCAGCAGGCCGGCCGCGTCCAGCTCGACTCTCACGTCCTCGATGTCCTTGCCGGCGTAGTTGCCGACTTCGAACTGCGCGGAGGTGGGTTCAGGAATCCTGGCGATGAAATTGCGCCAGGCGATCACACCGATGTTCACAAGCGCGACGGTCGCGACCAGGACAAGCGCGATCACGATGATCGCGTCTCGGCGTCGGGAACGTCGCCGTTCGTTCAACGTGGACTCGATCTGTCCAATCTTCCGATAGTCGGGATCCTGACGGACGGGACCGATCTTGAGTGTGCCGGAGGATTCCTGGGCATGGTCCAGAACACCGTACTCCCCGTCCGGATCGATCATCAGGGCATCCAGTTCCGCAATCAGGTCGCCTGCGTTCGCATACCGTTTGTCCGGGGATTTCTGGATGCACTTCATGATGATGCCGTCCAGTCCCGACGGGATGTGGGACTGCAGCGCGGAAGGCGGCTGCGGATTCTCCTGCAGGTGTTTGATGGCGATCGAAACGGAGGTGTCGCCGTCGAACGGGAGCACACCGGTAACCAGCTCATACAGCAGGATGCCCAGGGAGTAGATGTCGGACTTTTCCCCGACCATGCCGCCCCGTGCCTGTTCCGGTGAAAAATAGTGGACGGATCCGAGCGCGCCGCCGCCGGTCATCGTGATGGTGTTGGCGGAGGAAGCCCGCGCGATCCCGAAGTCCGTCACCTTGGCCTTGACGTCCGGCGTAATCATGATGTTCTGGGGTTTGATGTCGCGGTGGATGATCCCTTTGCCGTGCGCGTGCTCCAGCGCCAGACCGATCTGGATCGCGATGGGGACCGCCGCGTCCCAGTCAAGCCGCACGCACTGCTGGAGGAGTTCCTTCAACGTGATCCCCTCGATGTATTCCATCACCATGTAGTGGATCCCGTTCTCCTCGCCGATGCCGTACACCTGCACGATGTTGGGGTGGGACAGGCTCGAGACCGCGCGGGCTTCGGATTCGAACCGGCGCAGAAACTCCGCGTCGGTCGAATACTCGGCCTTGAGTACTTTCACGGCCACTTCCATGTTTTCCAGCAGATCCGTCGCCAGATAAACGTCCGCCATGCCTCCGCGACCCAGCCGCCGGACGATCCGGTACCGGTTGCCGAGCACATGGCCTTCGAATCCGTTGTTCGCTACCGCAATCAAATTGCTTCCTCCCGTGGCGGACGTCGTTGATCGGGACGGCATCCGTTACTCACAAAAAGCACAGCACCACCGTGGTGTTGTCCTCACCGCCCGCGGCGTTTGCCAGCTCAATCAGCCGGCCGGCCGCCGAGGACGGGTCTCTTTCCTTTTTCAGCACCTGTCGGATCTGGGATTCATGCACATAGCCGTGCAGGCCGTCCGAGCACAACAGAATCCGGTCGCCGCGGCGCAGCGACTGAATGAAGGTCTCCGCCTGCATGTATTCCGGAACCCCCAGCGCACGGGTGATCACATTCCTTTTCGGATGGTTGAACATCTCTTCCGGGGTCAGGTCGCCCGCTTCCAGGAGTTCCTGAACCAGTGTGTGGTCGACTGTCACCCGTTGGAGGAACCCGTCATGCAGAAGATAGGCGCGTGAATCGCCGATGTGCGCCGTTACGAGATGGCCGGGCAATACGACCGAAATCGTCAGAGTGGTCCCCATCCCCTGACTGTCCTCGTTCTCGATCGAGCCGAGGTACACCTTGACGTTCGCCTTCTCCACCACATCGCGCAGCCGGTCCGCCACTGCAGCCGGATCCTCGTACGGGGCGATCGATCCCTCGAGCCGCGAGACGGCGTAATCCACAGCGATGCGGCTGGCGAGCTCACCTTTCCGATGACCTCCCAGTCCGTCCGCAACGATCAGCACATAAGGCAGATTCTCATTCGAGGTCAGGATCGCGTAGCAATCCTCATTGTTGATCCGGATCAGGCCCTTGTCCGTCGCGCCTGCGTACATCGGCGTTGTCCCTTTCGCTTTCCAGACCTCTTCGAAGCTGGCCGCAGGCGGCCATGATGTCGGTACCGAGTTCTCTGCGCACCGTCACCGGAATCCGGCAGGATTCAAGCGTTTCCCGGAAAGCCTGTACGGTATCACGGCGGCTCTTCGTGTACCGTCCTCCCTCGAATTCGTTCGCGGGGATCAGGTTCACATGGCACAACATGCCCTTCAGCAGGCGGCAGAGCTTCTTCGCATGGTCCGGCGAATCATTGACGCCGAGGAACAAAGAGTACTCGAACGTGATTCGCCTGCCCGTTCGCTCCGTATAGGCCCGGCTGGCCGCCATCAACGTGTCGATGGGATGCTTGCGGGCGATGGGCATGAGCCGGATGCGGGTTTCATCGTCCGGAGCGTGCAGGGAAACCGAGAGGTTTACCTGAAGCTCCTCGTTTGTGAATTTTATCATTTCAGGAACACAGCCGCAAGTTGAGACCGTCAGGTGCCTCATCCCGATGCCAAGCCCCTCGGGTTCGTTCGCAAGATGCAGGAAGCGGATCAGGTTGTCGTAGTTGTCGAACGGTTCCCCGATCCCCATCACAACGATCCGCGATACGCGGACTCCGGAAAGCGCACCTGCCAACACCGCCTGGGCAAGCATCTCCCCCGCCGTCAGACTGCGCCCGAATCCGGCGCCGGTCGAGGCACAGAACGAACACCCCATCCGGCAGCCGGCCTGCGAGGATATGCAGACGGTATCCCCGTGGCGGTACCGCATCAGCACGGTCTCGATCAGATTCCCGTCCCGCAGACGGAATACGGTCTTGGTGGTTTCATCCACCTGTGAGACCATCTGTCCCGCAACCTGGAGCCCATCGATGTCAAAATCACGGGCCAGCAGTTCCCGGACCGCGGCGGGCTGGTCCGTCATCTGCCCCCATTCGCGCACTCCGCGCCCCGACCACCGGAAGATCTGCGCGGCCCGGTATGCCGGCAGCCCGTTTGCCTGGACCCAACGGACCCAGTCGTCATGACCCAGATCATAGAAATAGGGTTTCACGTCAGACCGACCTCCTGAATCGCGCCATATAGAAACCGTCGCATGCATGACGGCCCGGCAGCAGCTGCATCCTCCCTGCGGCCGCATCGGCCGCAAGCCCGGGATCCCTCGCGGTCAAGGCGGCGGGCAGACTGGAGGCGAATCCTTCGGGCGAGAAAACGCCGTCCCATGCGGCCAGAAAACGGTCGGCCTGCCGTCCGTTCTCCGCTGGATCGAGCGTACATGTGCTGTAGACCAACGTGCCTCCCGGCCTCACCAGCCCGGCGGCGGCGTCCAGGATCTTCACCTGAACACCGGGGAGCCCCGCCATCTCTTCCGGATCCGCATTCAGCCGGATCTCCGGCTTTCTCGCCAGCAGGCCCAATCCGCTGCAGGGAACATCGCAAAGGACCAGATCGGCCGGACCAATCGGCGGATCCGCCTGGCCAATCTGTACGGCATCCTGCACGCGGGTCGTGACAATACCGAGTCCAAGCCGGTCCGTGTTCTGTTCCACCAACCGCAGTCGCGAGGGATGCAGGTCGCAGGCCAGGACACGGCCCTTGTCCCCCATGATTTCCGCCATATGGCAGGATTTCCCGCCCGGAGCCGCGCACACGTCGACGACACTCTGTCCCGGACGGGGTGAAGCTATGGTCGACACCAGCATCGCGGCTTCGTCCTGGACCATGAACAATCCCTGCGCATAGGCCTGAAGGGTACCGACCGGCCGTCCTCCCAGATCGAGATGGAGTGCATCGGGATGGAATGCGCCCGGACCGGACGTTACACCGTCCCGAAGAAGGATTTCAGCCAGATGCGCCGGATCGGTCCGCATCCGGTTGACGCGGATCGACAGCGGCGGCGGTTCATTGCATGCCTCCGCCACAACGGACGCGGTCTCCGCGCCGAACCAGGCGATCAGCCGGTCGGCCAGCCAGTCCGGAAGCGAATGAACCATCGCAAACCGGTCCGGCGGGATGACGGGCGGCGCCGAAGCGATCCGGCGGAGGATTCCGTTCACCATGCCGGCCGCGCCGCGGTTGCTCACGCGCGAAACCAACGCGACGCTCTCGCTGCAGGCGGCATGGGGGGGCACGCTGCGCGAATACAGGATCTGCCACACCCCCATTCTCAGGATGCAGAGAACCGGCGCTTCCATCCTGTCGAGCGGTATGCTGGAAACCGCCGCCAACAACGCATCGATCGTGATGACGCGGGTCAGTGTGCCGTATATCAGTGCGGACGCAAACGCACGGTCCCTCGCATCCAGGGAAAACGCCTTGAGGTGCGACTCGCTTGAAAGGTTGGAATACGCCCGGTTCTCCAGCACGTCGACCAGGACGTGCAGCGCCGCCAGCCGCGCTCCGCCGTTCCGGTCGTTCCAGCCGGGCCGGGATTTCCACCCGCCGCTTTTCATGAAAACAGGGATCCGGGGATCACGCGTCCGGCATCGGAGGGACACCCGGATCCGGTGGAGCCGTGCATCCGTTCACCCCTCTCCGAAAACGGTACCGGGGCGGAAGTTGTGGAAGCATTCCCGCGCGTCGAGCCGCCTGCAGGCTTCCGCCTGCAGGGACAGCAGTTCGATGCAGGTTCCGGCGCCGCAGGCGACCCGGATGCAATCCGGACATGTGGACACGACCGTCCCGGGACGGATCCCGTCGGTGCCGGCCGGCTCCGCCGGGCAGGAGGAAACCTGTGTCCGGTGGATCTTGACCCGTTTCCCGCCGAGCAGGGTGAAAGATCCCGGCCAGGGGGTCGTGCCCCGGACGAGGTTGTGCACTTCGAGTGCCGGACGGGACCATTCGATCCGGCCGTCGTCCCTCGTCATCGGCCGGGTGTTCGTCGCCTCGTTGTGGTTCTGCGGGATCGGGGTGACGGATCCGGAAGTCCATGCCTCGACAACCGGCACGATCCGATCGGCGGCCAGCAGCGACAGCCTCCTTGACATCTCCCCGGCATCGGCGTCGTCCGGGATCTCCATGGTGTCCTGCGTCAGGATGTCTCCGGTATCCATCCCTTCGTCGGTCAGCATCATGGTGATTCCGGTGACCGTCTCTCCATGGATGATGGCGGCATTGATCGGGGACGCTCCGCGGTATTTCGGGAGAAGCGACGCATGGATGTTGATGCATCCCTGCGCCGGGATGCCGAGGATCGCCGGGGTGAGGATTCTGCCGTACGCCGCCGTGACATAGAGGTCCGGCTTCAGATCGGCGAGCCAGGCGAGGTACTCGGCGGTCCGGATCTTTTCCGGCTGCGCGGTCCGGAGTCCGAGCCGCTCCGCCGCCTTGCGGACAGGAGTCGGATCGATCGTCCTTTTCCTGCCGGCCGGGCGGTCGGGCTGGGAAACGACCGCAACCACGGAATGCCCGGATGCGGCAAGGGCTTCAAGCGGCGGGACGGCGAAATCCGGCGTCCCCATATAAATGATTCGAAGACTCACGAACGAACCAGTTCTCCTTTGACTTTGTCGATAAACAGCACTCCGTCCAGATGATCCGTCTCATGGGAAACGCAGACCGCCAGCAGTTCGGTCGCATGGATACGGAACCGGTTCCCGTTCCGGTCGGTCGCCTCGATATCCAGTTCCGCGGGGCGGACGACATCGCCCGCCGCACCCGGACACGACAGGCAGCCC
>JAGOFF010000305.1 GCA_017997315.1 Clostridia bacterium | reverse complement strand
GGCTGGCGGTACGGAGCGGTTCGAGGCCGTGATCACGCACTACGGACGGCGCTTTCACCAGGTGCTGTACACGCTGCACGACGCCCATCAGATTGTCGGGATCTTCATGGACATCTCGGACATCCCCCAACGGGAAAAGACCACCGACGTGTTCCGGGCGCAGACCCTGCGCCAGGCGCGCGAACTGCTTGACCACCAGATCCGCATGTCCCAGGAGATCGCGGGCATGCTCGGGAAAAGCACCGCCAAGGGCGAAGAGATGGTCCACAAACTGATGGATATCTACGGGGAGGACGAGGGGTGATCGCGCTGCCGGACCGCTACGTCGAAACCAGCACCGCCCAGGCCGTCAAGCGCGGCCAGGCCGTCTGCGGCGACCACCTGATCGTGCTCCGGTCCCCGGAGTCGACGGTGGCGGTGGTGTGCGACGGGATCGGATCAGGCATCTACGCCAATATCGCGGCGATCACCACCGCCAACCGGCTCGCCGCGCTGCTGACCGGCGGCACGCCGATCCAGGACGCCTGTGCGGCCGTCGCGGACTCCATGCACCGCGCGCGGACCGAAGATATCCCGTACTGTGCGTTTTCGGCCGCCCGGATCCTCAAGAACGGCCAGTACACCGTCATCGCCTACGACGCGCCGGCGCCTGTCCTGGTCCGGGACGGCGCGGCGAGGGTCGCGGACCAGCGGTTCTTCACGCTGGGATACGAGCTGGTCGCCGAAACGACCGGCGTACTGCAGGAAAACGAACACCTGGCGCTGTTCTCCGACGGGATCTCCCAGGCCGGGATCGGCGAATCCCACGCGCTCGGGTGGGGCTCCGACGGGGTGGCGCTGTTCCTCACGCGCAAACTCTCCCAATCCATGGCTCCCGCCCGGCTGCCGCAGTCGGTGGTCGACGAGGCAGCCCGCCTGTCGGGGGGCATCCACCACGACGACGCCACCTTCCTGCTGCTGGGCAGCCGGCCCGCGCGGGTCGTGAACGTCATGACCGGCCCGCCGTCCTCGCGCCGGTTCGACCGCCCGTTTGTCGAGGGGTTCCTCGCCTCCTCGGGCTGCCGGATCGTCTGCGGCTCCTCGACCGCGGACATGGTGTCACGGGTGCTCGACCGCCCGATCCGTACACTGCATTCCGTGTCCGCCTCGATGGCTCACCCTCCGGAATTCGAAATCGAGGGGATCGACCTCGCGACGGAGGGTGCGGCCACCCTCAACCAGGCCTGCAACATCCTGGACGAGGACCCTGACCGGTATGACGAGGAATCCGCGGTCACCCGGCTGTGCCGGATGCTCCGTGAGGCCGACGTCGTGAACTTCCTTGTCGGCGACGCCCTCAACACCGGACATGACACGATCACGTTCCGGCAGCTTGGGGTCCAGTCCCGCAAAACCGTCGTTTCCATGCTTGTCCGCAAACTCCAGGACCTGGGCAAGCTGGTGACCGAAACCCATGTCTGACCCGATCACACCCCGGCGATCCACACGACCCGAACGGAATCCGAAGGAGGACCCCACGATGACACGAACAACCGCCCGCACTCCCAGGGAAGAGAATCCCGCACCGGCTCCCGCTCCCGCAGCGGCCGCTCCCGCATCGGCATCCGCGCAGGACGACGCACGCGCCATGATCGACCGGCTGGTGGACAACGCCAACCGCGCGCTGGCGGCGTACATGGACATGGATCAGGAATCGGTCGACAAGGTCGTGCACGCGATGGCGCTCGCCGGTCTCGACGCCCACATGCGGCTGGCCAAGCTGGCGGTTGAGGAAACCGGACGCGGCGTGTACGAGGACAAGATCATCAAGAACATGTTCTCGACCGAGTACATCTGGCACTCCATCAAGAACGAGAAGACCGTCGGCATCGTCGCGGAGAACGAACTCGAAGGGTACATCGAAGTCGCGGAGCCGGTCGGGGTCATCGCGGGGGTCACTCCCGTCACAAACCCCACGTCCACCACGATGTTCAAATCCCTGATCTGCGCCAAGTCCCGCAACCCGATCATCTTCGGCTTCCATCCCTCGGCGCAGCGGTGCTCCCGGGAAGCCGCCCGGGTGCTGTACGAAGCCGCGATCGCGGCCGGCGCGCCCGAGTACTGCATCCAGTGGATCGACACCCCGTCCGTCGATGCCACCAGCATGCTCATGAACCATCCCGGTGTATCGCTGATCCTCGCGACCGGCGGATCGGGCATGGTCAAGGCCGCCTACTCCGCCGGCAAGCCCGCGCTCGGCGTCGGTCCCGGCAACGTGCCCTGCTACATCGAGAAAACCGCGGACATCGAGCGCGCCTGCAACGATCTCATCCTGTCAAAAACCTTTGACAACGGCATGATCTGCGCGTCCGAGCAGGCGGTTGTCGTCGACCGGGAACTGCAGGCCCGTTTCGAGGAGATCATGACCGCCAACGGCTGCGTCTTCCTGGATGCGGAGCAGACCGCCAAGGTGTCGGAGTACGTCATACCCGCCGCCCGGCAGGCGGTCAACGCGGAAGTCGTCGGCAAGAGTGCGGCATGGATCGCGGAAA
>JAGOFF010000063.1 GCA_017997315.1 Clostridia bacterium | reverse complement strand
GTGCCGAGCAGGGACTGGATCTGGGATGTCAGGTCGCCCGACGATCCGGCAAGCCCCAACGCGGACAACATCGCGAGATCTTCCGACAATGGCGTCGAGGAGGCGTACAAGGGAGCGGCGGGCGGTACGGACACACTGCCGGCGGACAGATACAATCCCGTCGCCGGTACGCCGAGCGAGGGAGAAGGGGTCGGCGATGCAGTCGGAAGGGAGGGGAGAGACGGGAACGAGGGGAGTGACGGAATCGACGGCAGGGTCGGCGAAGTCGGCAGGGCGGACGGCAGCGTGAACGCCGGATCGTCGAGCCGTTCCTCGATCCGGCGCAGGGACTCGTTCAGTTCTTCAAAAGTCGCAAGAACCGAATCCAGGCTTGCCTGGATCGCTGCGAGCTGCCGGGCGGATTCCAGCGCGGAAGCTGCGGAAACCGCCTGCATTTCCTGAGCGACACGGGTCGCGTCCGCCAGGGCGATCTCGGTCTTCTCCCGCATGGCGACCGCGTCCGCATACGCTTTCTCCTGCGGCGCGAGGTCGAACGTGACCAGAAGCTGGCCGGTCGAGACGCGTTCGCCGCGCTCCACCAGAACCTCCTTGACCAGCTGGCCGCGGATCGTTGTACTCTGGATGTTCGCGGGCCGGAGCGTGGCGGTGATGTTCATGTACGACACCACATCCCCGGTCGAGACCACGCCGGCGCGCACCTCCGGCAGCCGGCCGCGCCGTCCGGCGTAAACCGCATACGCCGAAAGGACGACGAGCACGGACAGGACCAGCACCATTCCCCGCCGGAACGAACGGGCTCTGCGTGTGGGGGGCTTGCGTTTCATGGCGAGAACCTCCTGTCTGCCTGCATATTTTAACACGGTTGGATATGGTGCCACTATCGTGTCGGTGGACTGCGCCGGCGGGGGCGGCAAGAATTGCAATCATGCTGAAAACAGGTATAATCCGCACAAGAGGTGATTGCCATGGATCGTTCGGCTTTTTCGGATTGGGTCCGGCGCGGGAGAGTGTATCTGGACGGCGCCACCGGTACCTGGCTGCAGTCGCACGGCATGCCCCGGGGCGCATGTCCCGAGCGCTGGGCGCTGGATCACGGTGAGCTGGTGGAGCGGATGCACCGGGAATACTATCTGGCCGGCTCCGACATTGTCATCTCCTTCACCTTTGGCGGCACATCGGCCAAGATGGTCCACTACGGGATCGGGCCGGATCAGGTAGAGGCCATCAACCGGGATCTCGCGCGGATCACCGTCCGGGCGCGCGATGTCGTACGGGAGGAGATCCGTACCCGTATGCCCGGCCGGCCGGAACCCGTGGTGTCCGGTGACATCGGTCCGACGGGACGGTTTCTCGAACCGGCGGGCGATCTGTCCATGCGCGCGCTGGTGTCGATCTACCGCAGTCAGGTCCGAGGACTGCTCGCAGGCGGGGTCGAGATGTTTTCCATCGAGACCATGATGGATCTGGGCCAGACCCTGGCCGCACTGCGTGCGGTCCGGGAAGAGTGCGACCTGCCGGTGGTCGCGACGCTGACATTCGACGCGTCCGGGAGGACGTTGTCCGGCAACTCCCCGCTGGAATGCGCGGTCGCGCTGGAAGCCGCCGGGGCGGACGCGTTCGGCGCGAACTGCTCGACCGGGCCCGAAGCGATGGGCGCCTTGCTGGAGGGGTTGGCCGGCCGCACCCGCATCCCGCTCGCGATCAAGCCGAATGCCGGGATGCCCCGGCTGGTCGACGGCAACACCGTGTTCGACATGGGTCCGGATGCGTTTGCGGATGCGATGCTTCCGTTCGTGCGTTCGGGTGCGGGCACTCTGTTCGGCGGATGCTGCGGCACAACGCCGGAACACATCGCGGCGCTGGTCCGGGCAGCGGAAGGGATTGCACCTGCAGTGCCGGACCGCCTCATGGACCCGGTATCCCGCATGATCTGCTCGCCGCGCCGTTCGGTGCCCGCACCGGGCATCGAGCGCATATCGTTCATCCCGGCCGGCGACCCGGACGACCTTCAGGATGCGGTCACGGATGCGATGGAGGAAGGCCCCGAGGTGCTCGGAATCGACTTCACCGGGATTCCGGATCCGGATGCGGACGCTTTTTCCGAAGCGCTGGGATGGGTTCAGACCGTCTGTTCCGCGCCGCTGGTTTTCCGCTCCGACGATGCGGCGCTGCTCGAGGCGCTGACCGCCGTGTATGCAGGCCGTGCCGGGATTGTGACCCGGACCGCCGGGCACTTCGGAGGCGCGCTGCGTCTGGATTGATCCGATCGCGGACCGGAGACCCGAATCCCTCATCATCAAAAAAAAGCCGCCCGAGGGCGGCTTTTTCAACTTGCGGGTGTACGGCGGCTCAACGGTCAGCTTCCGGCCTGGCTGATCATCTCCATGTTCTGCTCGACGACCGGAACCGCGCTGATCTGCCGGTACAGCGGGATGCCGGTGCCGGCCGGGATCAGCTTGCCGATGATGACGTTCTCCTTGAGCCCGAGCAGCGGATCGATCTTGCCCTTGACGGCCGCATCGGTCAGGACGCGCGTGGTCTCCTGGAACGATGCCGCGGACAGGAAGGAATCGGTGGCCAGCGAGGCCTTGGTGATGCCCAGCAGGACGCGCTTCCCGGACGCGGGGATCTGCCCGGCCGCTTCGGCGGTGACGTTGGCGGCTTCGTAGTCGAACATGTCGACGATGCTGCCGGTCATCAGGTCGGTATCGCCCGGATCGTCCACGCGGACCTTGCGCATCATCTGGCGGACGATGATCTCGATGTGCTTGTCGTTGATGTCGACGCCGTTGTTGTTGTACACCATCAGGACTTCGTCGATGATGTAGCGCTGGACGCCGGTGACGCCTTTGATCTTCATGATGTCCTGCGGGTTCGCCGAACCGTCGGTCAGCCGGTCGCCCGCCTCCACCACATCCCCGGTGTCGACCAGCAGGCTGGCGCCGTACGGGATCTCGTAGTTCGCGGCCTCGCCGTCGCCGGCGGTGATGATGACTTCGCGCTTGTTGCGCGCCAGTTCCTCGACGCGGACGGCGCCGCTCAGTTCGGTCATGACCGCCTGCCCCTTCGGCTTGCGGGCTTCGAACAGCTCCTCGACGCGGGGAAGACCCTGTGTGATGTCGTCGCCGGAAGCGATGCCGCCGGTGTGGAACGTACGCATGGTCAGCTGCGTGCCGGGCTCGCCGATGGACTGCGCGGCCATGATCCCGACCGCCTCCCCGCCGACCGCGGCTTCGCCGGTCGCCAGGTTCATGCCGTAGCACTTGGCGCAGACGCCGATCTTGGCGCGGCAGGCCAGAATGGAACGGATCGGGACACGGGTGATCTCCGCTTCGGTGATCCTGGCGGCGATCGCTTCCGTGATCATGCCGTTCTTGGGAACCAGGACCTCGCCGGTCTGGGGATGCGTGACGTCCAGGGCCGCAAAGCGGCCGATGATCCGGTCGGCCAGCGACTTGAGCGTACGCTTGGACTTGCTGCCGATGGTCAGCTTGACGGCCTCGACGTACTCCGTGGTGCCGCAGTCCTCCTCACGGATGATGACATCCTGGGCGACGTCGACCAGACGGCGGGTCAGATAGCCGGAGTCCGCGGTCTTGAGAGCGGTGTCGGACAACGACTTGCGTGCGCCGTGGCTGGAGATGAAGAACTCCAGCACGTTCATGCCTTCGCGCAGGTTGGACTTGATCGGGATCTCGATGGTGCGTCCGCTCGTGTCGCTCATGTTGCCGCGCATGCCGGCGAGCTGTTTGATCTGGTTGATGTTTCCGCGGGCGCCGGACTGCGACATCATGTTGACCGGATTGAACCGCCCGAGGTTGGCCTTGAGCGCTTCGGTGATCTGGTCGGTCGTCTCGAGCCAGGTTTTGACCACGGCGTCGTACCGCCCGTCCTCGTTGAGCAGTCCGCGCTGGAACCGGCGGTTGATCGCGTCGACCCGGACCTCGGCGTCGTCGATGTACTGCTTCTTGATGTCCGGTACGATCATGTCGAAAATGCCGATCGAAATGCCGCCGCGGGTCGAATACTTGAACCCGAGCGCCTTGATGTTGTCCAGGATCGTCGCGGTCTCGGAGATGCCCTTGGTGCGGATGCTGCGGTCGATGATCTTCTGCAGGTCTCCGCGGGCGATCAGCTTGTCGTACTCGAGCTTGAACAGGTTCTCTTCCTTGGTGCGGTCGACGAAACCAAGGTCCTGCGGGACGACTTCGTTCGCGATGAAGCGGCCGAGCGTGCTTTCGATGAGTCCGGTCCGGGTCTCGCCGTTGAACGTGCGGTTGACACGCACCTTGATGACGGCATGCAGTCCCAGGTCTCCCTCGTGGTAGGCCATGACGGCTTCATCCATCGAAGCGAAGACCTTGCCCTCGCCCTTCTCGCCCGGAATGTCGATCGTCAGGTAGTAGCAGCCCATGACCATGTCCTGCGTCGGGACCGTGACCGGCTTGCCGTCCTGCGGTTTGAGGAGGTTGTTGGCCGACAGCATGAGGAACCGGGCTTCGGCCTGCGCCTCGGCGGACAGCGGGACGTGCACGGCCATCTGGTCGCCGTCGAAGTCGGCGTTGTAGGCGGTGCAGACCAGCGGGTGCAGCTTGATGGCGCGGCCCTCGACGAGGACCGGCTCGAACGCCTGGATGCCCAGGCGGTGCAGCGTCGGCGCGCGGTTCAGGAGCACGGGATGGTCCTTGATGACCTCTTCGAGGATGTCCCAGACCATGTCGCCCGCACGCTCGACCAGACGGCGCGCGGTCTTGATGTTGTGGGCGTATTCCTCCTGCACGATCTTCTTCATGACGAAAGGCTTGAACAGTTCCAGTGCCATTTCCTTGGGCAGGCCGCACTGGTGCAGCTTGAGTTCCGGGCCGACGACGATGACCGAACGTCCGGAATAGTCGACGCGCTTGCCCAGCAGGTTCTGGCGGAACCGGCCCTGCTTGCCCTTGAGAAGGTCGGACAGGGACTTGAGTGCGCGGTTGCCGGCGCCGGTGACGGGACGGCCGCGACGGCCGTTGTCGATCAGGGCGTCGACCGCTTCCTGCAGCATGCGTTTCTCGTTGCGGATGATGATTTCAGGCGCACCGAGCTGGAGCAGCTTGTTGAGCCGGTTGTTGCGGTTGATGACGCGGCGGTAGAGGTCGTTGAGGTCGGACGTCGCGAAACGTCCGCCGTCCAGCTGCACCATCGGGCGCAGGTCGGGGGGCAGGACCGGCAGGACGTCCAGGATCATCCACTCGGGACGGTTCCCGGACTTCTTGAACGCTTCGACGACCTCAAGCCGCTTGACGATACGGGCCTTCTTCTGACCGGACGCGGTCCGGAACTCCTCGCGGAGCTCCTCGGCCATGACGTCGATATCGATCTCGTGGAGCAGCTCCTTGATCGCTTCGGCGCCCATCGCGGCGCGGAACGCGTTCCGGCCGCACTCTTCCAGCTTCTCGCGGTACTCTTTGTCCGTAAGGATCTGTTTCTTGGTCAGTCCGGTATCCTTGCCGTTGCCGGGATTGAGGACGATGTAGGCCGCAAAGTACAGAACCTTCTCGAGCATCCGGGGCGACAGGTCGAGGATCAGGCCCATCCGGCTCGGAATCCCGCGGAAGTACCAGATGTGGGACACGGGCGCGGCCAGCTTGATGTGGCCGAGACGCTCGCGGCGGACCTTGGCCTTGGTGACCTCGACGCCGCACCGGTCGCAGACGATTCCCTTGTAGCGGATCTTCTTGTACTTGCCGCAGTGGCACTCCCAGTCCTTCTGGGGGCCAAAGATCTTCTCGCAGAACAGGCCGTCGCGTTCGGGTTTGAGCGTGCGGTAGTTGATGGTCTCCGGCTTCTTGACTTCGCCGCGCGACCACTCCAGGATTTTTTCAGGAGACGCAAGCCCGATGCCGATGGCCTCGATATTGGTCATTTCGAACGTCGGATTCTTGGCTGCGTTGTCCATCATAGTGTGTCATCCTCGCCTTCCGTGATGATGGCGTCGTCCGGTTCCCCGTCAAAGCGATCAAACCCGTCCGCCAGCCCGACGTCGTCATCGTCGTCCTCGTCCCCGTCCGGGACGACTTCGACTTCGACACCGTCTCCATCGAAACGGACTTCGGTGAAGCCTGCGCCGATTTCCGTCTCCTCAGCGGTCAATTCCCCGAAGAGCTCGCCGGGCCGCAGGGCCTCGCCGTTGTTGTACTCGGGTGCATCGACGTCTTCCTCGACCGTTTCCTTGATGTCGATCAGGCGGTTCTCGGCGGTGTAGACACGAACGTCGAGCGCCAGGCTCTGGAGTTCCTTGACCAGTACCTTGAACGATTCGGGCACGCCCGACTCGGGTACGTTCTCCCCCTTGACGATCGCTTCGTACGTCTTGGTGCGTCCGGTGATGTCATCCGACTTGACGGTCAGGATCTCCTGCAGCGTATACGAGGCGCCGTACGCCTCGAGCGCCCAGACCTCCATCTCGCCGAACCGCTGGCCGCCGAACTGTGCTTTGCCGCCGAGGGGCTGCTGGGTGACGAGCGAGTACGGCCCGATGGAACGGGCGTGGATCTTGTCGTCGACCAGATGCAGCAGTTTCAGGTAGTACATGATGCCGATCGTGATCTTGCTTTCAAACTGGTCGCCGGTCCGGCCGTCGTACAGGACGGTCTTGCCGTCGTCGTCCATCCCCGCAAGGCGGAACGCATCGACGACGTCCTCCTCGGTCGCGCCGTCGAAGACAGGGGTGGCGACCTTCCAGCCGAGCAGCCGGGCCGCGCGTCCGAGATGCACTTCGAGCAGCTGTCCGATGTTCATGCGGGAGGGGATGCCCATCGGATTGAGCACGATGTCCAGCGGTGTGCCATCCGCCAGGAAGGGCATGTCCTCGGCGGGCAGGATGCGCGACACGACGCCCTTGTTGCCGTGGCGTCCCGCCATCTTGTCACCGACGGAAATCTTGCGCTTCTGGGCGATGTAGACCCGTACCAGCTTGTTGACGCCATGCTTCAGTTCGTCGTTGTTCTCGCGGGTGAACGTCTTGACGTCGACCACGATGCCCGATTCGCCGTGAGGGACACGGACGGAGGTATCGCGGACCTCGCGGATCTTCTCTCCGAAGATCGCTCGGTACAGGCGTTCTTCCGCGGTGAGCTCGGTCTCGCCTTTGGGGGTGACCTTGCCGACGATGATGTCTCCGGAACGGACCTCCGCGCCGATGCGGATCACGCCGGTCTCGTCGAGATCCTTGAGCGCCTCGTCGCCGACGTTGGGAATTTCACGTGTGATTTCCTCGGGGCCGAGCTTGGTGTCGCGGGATTCGCACTCGTACTCCTCGATGTGGATCGAGGTGTAGACGTCGTCGCGGACCAGCCGCTCGTTGATGAGCACGGCATCCTCGTAGTTGTAGCCTTCCCAGGTCATGAAGCCGATCAGGACGTTCTTGCCGAGGGCCATCTCGCCGTTGTCGGTCGACGGACCATCGGCGATGATGTCTCCCGCACGGACCGTCTCGCCCACGCGGACCAGCGGACGCTGGTTGATGCAGGTCCCCTGGTTGGACCGCATGTACTTGACGAGGTTGTAGGTGTCGGTCGTCAGCCGGTCGACCCGGATGACGATTTTGCGGGCGCTGACGAATTCGACGACGCCGTCGCGGCGGGCGACCTTGCACACGCCGGAATCCTTGGCGGCGCGGTACTCCATACCGGTGCCGACGACCGGGGCTTCGGGCTTGATCAGCGGGACCGCCTGACGCTGCATGTTGGATCCCATCAGCGCACGGTTCGCGTCGTCATTGCCCAGGAACGGGATCAATGCGGTCGCGACCGAAACGAGCTGCTTGGGCGAGACATCCATGAGGTCGACCTGGGACGGCTCCCGCTCGATGAATTTGTCGAGGTAGCGGCAGACCACTTTCTTCTGGACGAAATGGTTCTCCGCGTCGAGCGGTTCGTTGGCCTGCGCGATATAGAAGAAGTCTTCCTCGTCCGCGGTCATGTAGCGGACCTCGTCCGTCACGACGCCCTTCTCCTTGTCGTAGATGCGGTAGGGGGTCTCGATGAAGCCGTACCGGTTGACGCGGGCATAAGTCGCAAGCGAGTTGATCAGTCCGATGTTGGGACCTTCCGGCGTTTCGATGGGGCACATGCGGCCGTAATGCGAAGAGTGGACGTCGCGGACCTCGAAGTTGGCGCGGTCGCGGCTCAGTCCGCCGGGGCCGAGCGCCGACAGCCGCCGCTTGTGGGTCAGCTCGGCCAACGGGTTGGGCTGGTCCATGAACTGGGACAGCTGGCTGGATCCGAAGAATTCCTTGATCGCCGCGCTGACCGGCCGCGTGTTGACCAGCTGCTGCGGGGTGGCGGTCAGGAGATCGGTGGTTCCCATGCGTTCGCGGATGACGCGCTCCATGCGGGCGAATCCCACGCGGATCTGGTTCTGCAGCAGTTCGCCGACCGACCGGATCCGGCGATTGCCGAGATGGTCGATGTCGTCGATCGAACCGATGCCGTAGGTCAGTCCGATGATATAGCTGACCGACGCCACGATGTCCTCGACCGTGAGATGCTTGGGCATCAGGTCGGAGACGCGGGTCCGGAGCAGTTCGCGCAGGGTTTCCGCCGGCGTCTTGGATGCCTTGGCCTCGGCCATGATCTCCTTGAGGACCGGGATCCGCACGCGTTCGGTCACGCCCAGCGCAGCGAGGTCGAGGCCCTGGACATACTCGGGATCCATGCTGGCGGTAATGAAATCCATCGCGTTGACGCGGTTGTTTCCGATGATCTTGATCTTGTCTTCCATCACCGTCACGGTGTTTCCGACGACAACGACCGGATTCACGGTTACTTCGTTGATGCTCGATGCCTGGATGGTGCGGGCGATCGACTCGGTGATGGTTTCGCCCTCAGCCACGATGATCTCGCCGTTGGCGTCGACCAGCGTCTCCGCCGCGCGGTGCCCGATGAGCCGGTCCGCCAGCGCGAGTTTCTTGTTGAGCTTGTAGATGCCGAACCGTCCCAGGTCGTATCGCTTGGGATCGAAGAACATGTTGTTGAGCAGCGTCTCAGCGCCCTCGACCGATACGGGCTCGCCGGGGCGCAGCTTGCGGTACAGCTCCTGCAGGCCTTCCTCGCGGGAACGGCAGGTGTCCTTGCCGAGCGTCGCGGTCAGGATGGAGGAGTCGCCGAACAATGCGCGGATCTCGTCGTCGGTACCGAATCCGAGGCTGCGCAGCAGGATGGTGAGATGGAACTTGCGCGTGCGGTCGACACGGACCCACAGGATGTCGTTGGCGTCGGTTTCATACTCGAGCCAGGCGCCGCGGTTCGGGATGATCTGCGAGTTGAAGAGCATCTTCTCGCCTTTGTCTTCGCCGTGGGTGAAATACGCGCCGGGCGAACGGACCAGCTGGCTGATGATGACGCGCTCCGCGCCGTTGATGATGAAGGTACCGGTGTCCGTCATGATCGGGAACTCGCCGATATAGATCGACTGGTCCTTGATGATGTCGTCCTGCTTGTTGTGGAAGCGGACCTTTACCTTGAGAGGAGCCGCATAATTGGAGTCGCGCTCCTTGCACTCCTCGATCGAGTAGGTCGGGGAGGATACGTCGAATTCCTTGTCGATGAACGCGAGCTCGATCTCGCCGGTGTAGTCCTTGATCGGGGACACATCGCGGAGGACTTCCATGAGCCCTTCGTCGAGGAACCACTGGTAAGAGCGTTTCTGGACTTCGATCAGATCGGGGATGTCGACGACTTCGTCAATCCTGGAGTAGGACATCCTTTCGGTTCTTCCCAGTTGGATCTTGACGGGACGCACCATGAAAGATCACCTCACGAACTTGTCGGCCGGGCCGACGGTTTGAACCCTGCGGCGCTCCCCCGGAAAAGGTCCGGAACAAAGCGACGCGGACTCGATGTTGGACAGACGCCGGAGTCACGAAACCGTGATTTCCACGCGGGATCCGCAGGCGGACAAACCTACCCACGTTACAACGGCTAGAGTATTTTAGCACCGGGTTTCAGGGGTGTCAAACAGTTTTTGGACAGCAAAGAGAGGGAAAGGTACTTTCATGCCCTTCCCTGTATGGCGGTATTGTCATTTTCGCCATTCAACCTGTCGCTGTCCTCCTGCGGTTCTGCTCCAGTCTCTGCCGATGCCGGCTGCGTCAGATGACGAACCGCATCGCGAACGAATTGAGTGTGTAGTTGAAACGTGCATCGTTCACCAGCTTGTCGGAGATGAACTCCTCGTACGCGTCGTCCTGGAGGATGGTGCGCACGGTGTTTTCCCAAGCCGGCGTCCGGCCGGAAAAGAACATGACGTGGTATCCATAGTCCGTCTGCACGATGCCGGTGTCCCCGACCTTGCGCGTCTCGTCGACCGCCCAGTCGAGAAACTCCGTGACATAGCTCGAGTTCTCGTCCAGCCCGGTGTACAGACCGCCGTCCCCGATGGATGGAACATCCTCGCTGTACGTGCGGACCCGTTCGATGAAGGAGGCTTCGTCCGTAATCTCCGCCAGGATGGTTTCAGCGGTGGCCTTGGCCTGCGCAAGCTCCGCCTCGGTCGCGCTGTCGCGCTTCGCGGCGATCAGGATGTGACGTACCGATGCCTGGAGATTCTCCGGTTTCTCGCGTTTGATGAAGTAGACGACGGTGTAGTCGGTGGTGTTTTCAAGCACCGAGGTGTCGCCCGCCTTGCGCGCTTTGTCGAACGCCCAGTCCCCGACGGGGGTGGTGAGTCCCGAGTAGGTGCGTCCCTTGATCAGGCTTCCGTCCTTCTCCTTGTAGGTGTCGCGGTCGTCCTCAGCGGTGGCCGCAAGCGCCAGCTCCTGGAAATCCTTCTCGGAGCCGACATCCGCCAGGAAAGCGTCCGCCTTCGTTTTGGCCGCGGTCTTTGCCTGTTCCTTCTCGGCCGCGGTTGCGGTCGAGGAAACCGAGAACGAGAACGAGAACGCACGGTAGGTGACCTGGTCGATGGTATCCATGTTCTCGGTGTAGTATGCGTTGAGCGCTTCGGCGGACACATCCGCCTCGCCGGTCTTGGTTTCGGAGTACTTGTTGGACAGATAAAGGTTCTCGTACAGCTCGCGCACCGCGCCGAGCGTGCAGCCGGGGCCGTACGCCTGCTTGAGCATCATGTCGGCATACCCCGCGCTGCCGGCTGAGGTGATGATGCTCTCGATCTGGCTGTCGACGCTGGCCTGGTACTCACCGAGGGTCAGTCCCGCTTCGCGGGCGAGCGACGCCTCCGCGTAGATGCGCTGCAGCTGCGTCGCCGTAGTGGCGATCAGATAGTCGTAATACGTCGTCGTCTTGCCGTCGGCGTCGGTCGACATGGTCTGCGCCAGATCGCTGCTCGA
>JAGOFF010000304.1 GCA_017997315.1 Clostridia bacterium | reverse complement strand
GAGGTATGCCGTGCGGCACGGGAAGTGTTCGGCTGGGAGGTTTTCGACAGCCAGCTGCTGGCTGCGATCGCTATGAGCCGCGGCAGCGTCATCGAACTCGACACCGGGGAGGGCAAAACCCTGGTTGCGGTGTTTGTCGCTTGTCTGCAGGCGTTGTCCGGCCGTGGAGTCCATGTGCTCACGTTCAATGACTACCTGGCCGGCCGTGACGCGGACTGGATGGGACCGGTCTATGAGAGGATGGGGCTGCGCGTCGGCGTCGTGCATCCGTATACGGGTCCGACGGACCGGAGAGCCGCCTATGCCTGCGATGTGACCTATCTGACCGCCAAGGAGGCCGGATTCGACTATCTGCGCGGATTCCTTGCCCTGGGGGAAGACGAAATGCCGCAGCGGCCGCTGCATTCGGCGATCGTCGATGAAGCGGACTCGATCCTGATCGACGAAGCGCGCATTCCGCTGATCCTTTCCGGCTCCGGACCGGGTGCCGGGACACTCGATCCAGGCCTGTACCGGCTGATCGCTCGGATGCGGGAGGGGACGCACTACCGGCTGGACGAGTACCGGGAGCACGTCCTTGTCACGGAGGAGGGCGCCGTCTGGCTGGAGCGCCGGCTGGGCGTGTCCAACCTGTACGATGCGGCAAACGTGCAGCTGCTGACCCAGGTGCGGCTTCTGCTGCAGGCGCATGCGCTGCTTCGGCGCGATGTGGATTACCTGGTGCGCGACGGCAGGATCGAACTGGTGGATGAGTTTACCGGAAGGGTCATCCGGGACCGGCAGCTTCCGGAAGGGCTGCACGAGGCCGTCGAAATCAAGGAAGGATTGTCGACCGGTCGGCAGGGACAGATCCTGAACCGGATCACACTGCACGATTTCCTGTCGCTCTACAACCGGATCTGCGGGATGACCGGAACCGCCTGGTCCGCTGCACCGGAACTCGATGCCTTCTACGGCATCGACGTGGTCCGTATCCCTCCCCATGTGCCCTGCCGACGGATCGACCGGCCTGACCGGATCTACCGGACAAAGGCGGAGAAGGAAGCCGCGGTGCTGATGGAAATCGTGGACCGGCACCGTCAGGGGCAGCCGGTGCTGGTCGGCACGGCTTCCGTCGAGGAGTCGGAGCGCCTGGCGGAGCGGGTACGGGCGTCCGGCATCGCATGCGAGGTGTTGAACGCGAAACGCGACGACGCGGAGGCTGCCGTCATCGCCCGTGCGGGTCAGGCGGGCGCGGTCACCCTCTCGACCAATATGGCCGGCCGGGGCGTGGACATCCGGCTCGGGCCCGGCGTTCGGGACGGGTTGTACATCATCGGGACGAACCTGCACCGCAGCGTCCGGATCGACCGGCAGCTGCGCGGGCGGGCCGGCCGCCAGGGCGATCCGGGGGAGAGCCGGTTCCTGGTTTCACTGGAGGACGACCTGGTTGTCCGATACCGTGTCCGCGACGCCCTCCCTCCCGAATGGCAGGAACGCGCAGCCGATGCTGGCGGAAGCGCACCGGCGGATGCGGGGGACCCGATCCCGATCGCGGATCCGAGGGTGGCCGAAGCGCTCCGCCACACGCAGCGGGTGATCGAGGGGCAGTTGTACCAGCAGCGCAAGTCACTGCTCAAGTACTCCGTTCTGATCGAGGAACAACGCAGGCAGATCCACCGGCTGCATGAGGACCTGGTCACGGGCAGGGAAACCTTGAGGATCTGGCAGGACCGGAATCCGGAGCGGTGCAGCGTACTCACGGCGGCCGTCGGTCCGGAAGAGCTTTCCGCCGCGCAGCGCCAGGCCGGCGCCCTGCTTCTGAACCAGGGCTGGGCGGATTACCTGGAGGGTGTGGAACGTCTGCTCGACCATGTCCCGATCGTCCGGTCGGGCCCATCGGATCCCTGGGCCACCTTCCAGAACGAGATCATCGGATCCTACGCCCGGCTGCTCGACTCGTTTGAAGCCGAGATGCTGGTGGCGCTGGAACGCCTGGAACCGTCCGGCGGCCGCCTGGATCCGGCGCAGGCGGGCCTGATCCGCCCCTCCGCGACGAGGACCTACCTGATCGACGACGGCGGGAGCGGACCGGACTGGGATTCCGGGCTGGCCACGCTCATCGCGGCTGCGGTCAATCCGACGCTGTACGGGTTGGTGATTCTCGCCGGATGGTGGAAACGGATCCGGATCCGGAAGTCCGCCGCCCGGGGAGACGAACAAGGGGAGGCACGCACGTGAAAGACAGCCTTGTCCTCATCGGAATGCCCGGCAGCGGAAAAAGCACCATCGGTGTTCTGCTTGCCAAGACACTGTGCATGCGTTTCATCGATACCGACCTGGTCATCCAGGAGCGCGAGGGACGTCCGCTGCAGCGGATCATCGCGGAAGACGGCCTGGAAGGATTTCTCTCCCGGGAGCGGGACGCGATTCTGTCGATCGATCCGGTCCGCTGTGTTGTGGCGACCGGGGGCAGCGCCGTGCTGATCCCCGAAGCGAGGGAGCACCTGCACACCTGGGGATATGTGGTAGTCCTCGGTGTGCCGATCCACCGGCTCGA
>JAGOFF010000303.1 GCA_017997315.1 Clostridia bacterium | reverse complement strand
GCAATCCGCGGTTCTCGCGGCCTGTCTGGCACAAATGGACGGGCTCAACGAGGGGTTGTCGGCGGCCGCGGCCGGTCTCGGAACCATCGGGACCCAGTACACGGCGCTCTCGGACGGCCTGTCCGCACTCGCCGGCGGTACAGCCGGCCTGTCGGGAGGGATCACGGAAACCGGGACCGGCGCGGAGGCCGCTGCGGACGGGATCGCTGCTCTTGCCGCAGGATCCGGCCTGCTCGCGGAGGACTCAGGCGCACTCCCGGACGGGGCGGCCGGATTGGCGGAGGGGCAGCGCGCGCTGGCGGAGGCGCTCGATACCCTGAAAACCGAAGTGGACGCCACGCTCGGGGACGCGGACGCGGTCATCCCCTCGTTCGCGGCACCGGCCGGTCCGGCGCCGCACAGCCTCCAGTTCCTGTTCCAGATCCCCGCGATCGATCCCCCCGCACCCGCTCCCGTGCCGGCGGAGGACGCCGCGGAAGATACCGGCTTCTTCGGCAAGCTCCGTGGCTTATTCGCCGCAGGCGAATAAGCCGGGTAAAACTTGGGATATCGGCGCGTCTGGCGCCGATATCCCGTTTTACTGGGATACCCTATCTCAGTCGCCGGAGGCGACGGCTGAATCGCCGGAGGCGATTCAGCCTGGGCAAAACGTGGGATATCGGCGCGTCTGGCGCCGACATCCCGTTTTGCATAAGCAACCTATCTCAGCCGTTTTGCATGAACTACCTATCTCAGTCGGTTTAGCGGGATACCAACTGGACGATCGAGTCCCGGCGCCTCCGGCGCCTCATTCGCCGGAGGCGAATGAAATAGGATAGGTTGAGCAGCAAAACGGATCCTGGGCGTTGATACGCCCAGGACCCACGTTTTGCCCAGGCTCATTCGCCTGCGGCGAATGAGCCGCTTGCCGGATGGGCGGTACTGCCTTATGCTGAACGTATTACGGCACGGAAAGGATCCGACATGAGCAAGCGGGATGACAAACGCGAGAAGCTGCTTCGGATCGCAGTCGAGATGTACGGCCGCGACGGATCGTTCACCGCGCGCGACCTCACAAGCGCGGCGGGAATGAACATCGCCTCGCTGAACTACTATTTCGGTTCAAAAGAGGTTCTGATCCAGGAGATCGAACAACATCTGCTCCAGATGTTCACCCATGAGATCACGCAGGTCGGTGCCGCGGGGATGACCCCGTTCGACCGATTGAGTTCGCTGCTGTTCGCGGTTGCGGAGCGTCTGCTCGAGAATCCGGGCATGACCCGGCATTTCGTTGAGATGCTCATCACGGGGAGCGAGCGGATTTTCGAACTGATGGACGAAGCGGTGGGACGCAACAGCATGATCTACTCCGTTCTGCGCGACATCCTGGTCGAGATCGGCGTGACCGACGAGGAAGAGATCTTCCGACGCATGATCATCGGAGTCTGTTCGCTGGCTCCGGTGTTCGTGATCGGCCTGAGTGAATCCGCCCACATCACGATACTTCGTGAGGACAATTTTGTCCGTTCACATATCACCACCCTGACCCAGATGCTGCTCGCCCCCGTTCCCCGGCTTGCCACCCCATGACAGCAGTTGCACAGAGAATAGACACCAGGAGGATTTCATGAGTCAGAAGTTGGAGCGCGTTACCGGTCCCTTTCCCCGCACCGTCATCGGCGGCCTGTCTGTTTCCCGCATGATCATGGGAACCAACAACATCATGGGAGGGTCGCACCGGACTCTCGCGCGGGACCAGCACATCAAGGAGATCAACAACCACGCCGAGGCGGTCTGCGCGATCGTCGAGACCTACCTGACGGGCGGGGTGGACACCATCGTCGGACGCATGGTCGAGTGGGATTTCGCCATGGACGGAATCCGCATGGCGGAACAGCGGACCGGCAAAAAGGTCAATGTCATCGAGCTGGCGGTGTTTGACGTCAGCGATACCGCGGAGGGGCGCGCGGATGCGGCCGCGATGATCCGGCTGTGCCGGGATCGGGGCGTCGACATCGTGCTCCCGCTGCACTTCGTAGTGGAAAAACTGGTCGACAAAGGGCATGAGAAGATCCACCGGATCGAGGATTACCTGTACATGATCCGGGAGAACGGGATGATTCCCGGGTTGTCCGCGCACATGCCTGAAATCATCACTTACGCCGACGGCAACGGCTACGACGTCGAGACCTACATCCAGATCTACAACGCCTCGGGTTTCCTCATGCAGGTCGAGGTCGAGACCGTCCACAAGATCATCTGGAACGCCAAGAAGCCAGTCCTCACCATCAAGCCGATGGCGGCCGGCCACCTGAATCCGTTCGTCGGACTGACGTTCTCGTGGAGCACCATCCGGCCGCAGGACATGGTCGCGGTCGGGTGCATGACCCCGGGCGAGGCGGAAGAGGCGATCGAGTATTCGCTGGCTGCAATCGAACACCGGCCGCCGAATGTCGAGGGCCGTCTGCACCAGTACAAACAGTAAGGGAAGTCTTAGCCCAGCAGGTCGTACAGGAACTGGCGCGCATACAGGATCGGGGTGTCCTCGAACCGCAGATGCACGATC
>JAGOFF010000302.1 GCA_017997315.1 Clostridia bacterium | reverse complement strand
CCTCAGATCCGCCCGGCAGTTCTGGTTCCATTCATCCGCCTGCTGGCGGACCGTCCGGTCCAGTTCGACGATGTCCTGCAGCAGCCGGCGGTTGTCTGCTTCCTGCACTATGACATCGTTCCATTCCGGGGATTCCTTGAGGACGGATATGGGAAACTCCGCCATGAGCCGGATCCTCTCCGCCTGAATCCCGTCGATGCGCGACATGTGGGTCTGACGCTCGCGGAGGATCTCCAGCACCTGTTCGCCGTCCCCGGTGGCCAGCGCCACCGTGCAGGCCGCGGTCGCGTCCCGGATCATCTCGAGTTCACTGCGGATGCTCCGTTCCATCGCAAGGCGGATCCCCGCTGCATCGCGTCTGTTGCCGTCCACGGGGCTACTCCCCCGCAGCGCGGACCTGGCCGCGGCTCTCCCGGACCGCCTGCTCCCATGTGGCGCGCAGGTCGGCGACCATCTCCTCGATCGGGGTGATGCGCGCCGGATCTTTGGTCACGTTGGTCATGACCAGCTCATAGTGGATGAATTCATACAGTGACATCAGGTTGTCGGACAGCGGATAGCGGAAATCCAGCCCCTGCATCAACGCGCTCGTGATATCCTGGGCTTTCATCAGCGCGTTGCTTGCGGTCTCCATGCCTCCCTCGCCGAGCGCGGCGCGTGCGAGCCGCATCTGCTTCAGGCAGCCGTCATACAGCATGAGGACCAGATCGCCCGGGCTGGCGGTCATGACACTTTGTTCGCGGTACTTGGCGTATGCGTGATTGATCGTCATTTTCGTGTCTCCCGTCGCCTGTCGATTAGGATTGGAACTGCTGGGTCAGCCAGCTGCTTTGGGACTGCATCGTGGTGAGGGCCTGTTCCATGGCGGCGAACTTGGACCAGTACTGTTCCTCCCGGTCCGCGAGCATGTCGTTGAGTTCGCCGATGCGGTCGCCGAGTTTGGCGATGTCCTCGTCCGCCTCGATTACGTTGAAGGATGAGGTATAGGTAGTGAAGGTTTCCATGAGGCGGGGCAGCAAGCCCTTGATGGAACCGGTTTCGCTTTCCGAAGTGGTCGTGGTCTGGGTGAACAGCTTCATGACCGCGTCCGGATCCTTGTTCAGCGCAGCCTTCAACGCGGTTTCATCCAAAGTGATCTTGCCGCCGTCGTAGTACGCGCCGGTCTTGATTCCGATGTCCGAGACGCTTTTCCCGATCCCGCGGACGGTTTCATACAGCATCCCGCGCATTTTGGACAGCAGTCCCGCCAGATCCCGGTCGTTGTGCAGGAGTCCGCTTTTCGCCTTGGACTCCCACTTCGTGATCTCGGCCTCGCTCATATCCTCTTTCTGCTCGTCGGTAAGCGGGGCATACTCCGAGAAAACCTCTTCGCCAAGCTTGTCCTGCAGCTTCCCGACCAGTTCGTTGTAGAGCGCGACGTAGCTCTTGATGCGCGCGGCCGCGGGCTCGACGTCCCGGGTGACCGAGAACGCGACGGCGGACGCGGAGGTGGTTTTGATCGTATATGTCGCTCCGTCGATTGTGAAGGTATTGGATGGACGGTGAACCGACACGCCGTTGATGGAAAGGGAGGCGTCCGTTCCGTTGTTGTAGGAGGACGCGGCGATTCCGATGGCGGAGGCGGATCCGAAGAGGTTGCCTTCCGTGTTGGCGATCACGATTCCGGTGGAAGCACCGGTCTCCCGCGTCTGCAGGAGGATCTGGTCGGTCAGTTCGGAGTAAACCATGGAAACGCCGGCATCACTGCTGTTGACGGTGGAGAGGACGGAATCGAACGTGTCCGTCTTCTTGAAGCTGAACGACACGTCGTTGATTTCAAACGAAAGGGTGTCTGCATTCTCCCCGCCGAACGTAAGGCCGAGGCCGGCCGCGAGACTCTCCAGCGTTGCGCCGCGGTCGAGGCCCGCGCCGCCGGTCAGGTCTTGCGTCCCTTTGGCGGTCGCTGCGGTCGCCAGAGAATCGATCCGGTCGATCGTGTAGCTCCCGAGCAGGGCGGATGCCCCGGCGGTGATGCCGACCGCGTTGGTGCTGGTCGCCATCGTGACGGATCCGGTCCGGAAAGCGGCTTCCGAGAACAGGTTCGTTTCGGGGGAAAGCACGCTCATGGTCGCTTCGCGGAAAGATTTGACCAGGCTGTTGATCTCGCGGTGGGCTTCCTTGCGCCACTCGAGCATCTGCTTCTGCTGGTACACCCGGTTGACTTTGAGCTTCTCGACCGCCATCAGGCTGGTCACGATGGACTCGGTGTCCAGCCCGGAAGACATTCCGCTGATGCGCAGCATGTTGGTGATATCGGACACGGCCATGGTCGGATCTCCTTTCAGGGCGGGCCGGCTGGGTTATGTGTCACCGGCTTCCAAGGCGGACCCCGGGATGTGCGGGAGGGGGCGGCTCAAACGGTTCCCCCTCCCGGCTTCCCGGTGGATTGTCGGACGGATCAGGATTACTGGAGCAGCTGCAGGACGGACTGCGGCGCCTGGTTGGCCTGGGCCAGCATGGCGTTCGCGGCCTGCGACAGGATGTTGTTCTTGGTGTACGACATCATTTCCTTGGCCATGTCGACG
>JAGOFF010000062.1 GCA_017997315.1 Clostridia bacterium | reverse complement strand
ACCCTGTACCGTTCCGAAGGCAAACTGGATGTGGGTGCGGCGGTCGGCCGCGGCACCCTGACCGTGATCCGGGACACCGGACTCGGCGAGCCGCACATCGGCAGCGTCGAACTCGCGACCGGCGAGGTCGGGGACGACCTGGCCCTGTATTATGTACAGTCCGAACAGACGCCCAGCGCGGTCGGACTCGGCGTCCGCATGGACGGAACCGGGATTCTGCAGGCCGGCGGCTTCCTCGTGCAGCTGATGCCGGGAGCGGACGACGCGTTCGCCGACTGGATGCAGGAGAGGGTGTCCGGGTTCCCTGACGTCACCTGGGTTCTCAGCGAGGGGTTCGATCCGCGGCAGATGCTGGATCTCCTCATGGGGGATCCGGATATCGTCTATCTGGATTCACGTCCCTGCGGCTTCCGCTGCGACTGCAGCCGCGACCGGATGGCCGGCGGTCTGGCCACGCTCGGCAGGGGCGAGCTCGTGCCGATGCTGGACGAGCCCGACGGGATCGAACTGACCTGCCGGTTCTGCGGGACACGGTACCGGTTCACGCGTGACGAATTGTCCGTGATCGCCGGACAGATATAGGAAAGGGACTTTTATGGATAACTCGTCCTGGGGCAGCATGAACGGCAGGAAGAGCAACCGGCGGAGGCGTCCTTCCGGCTCCTCCACTTCGCGCAAGAGGATCGTCATCCTGATGGCCGCCGTCGTGCTGCTCGCCACAGGCCTGCTTGCGTGGAAGGCGTTCGCCGGACCGGATTCCACCGTTCCGACGACCGCTCCATCGACGGCCGCGACGCCGACGACCGCCCCGACGACGGCCGTGACGCCGACGTCCGCCCCGACGACGACCGCTGCGCCGACAACCGCGCCATCGACAACCCCAACGACGACCGCGGCGACGACCGTGGCGACAACCCTCCCGACCGCCGGGACCCATGCCGGAGACGCGGCGTACGCGGCGTACGACAACACCAGCATCGGCTGGTGGTTCAACCATCCCGCGGAACCGGGCCTCGACATCCCGTCGACCGTGCCCGCGTCGATCGCCTCCCTCATGGAAACGTATCGCGGGATCTGGCGCCAGGATACGGACGAGAAAGTGATCTATCTCACCATGGACGAGGGGTACGAGTACAACGGAAACACCACGCGCGTCCTCGACATCGCCGCCTCCAAAGGGATCAAGATCAACTTCTTCGTGACGGGGGACTTTCTGTCCTACGAGCCCGCTTCCGGGCCGAGCGGGGCGGACCTGACGCGGCGGATGCTGGCGGAAGGCCACCTGGTCGGCAGCCACACCTGGAGCCACCCCAACCAGGCCGAGATGATCGAGACGGAGGGCGTCCAGGCGATGGTGGACGACATGGAACGTCTGGACACCGCCTTCCGGGAGATGACCGGACAGTCCGTCGCCCGTTTTCTGCGTCCTCCCCAAGGCGCCTACAGCGAACGGACGCTCAAGGTCCTGTCGGATATCGGGTACCGCGTGGTGTGCTGGAGTTTCGCCTACCGGGACTGGATCACGACCGAACAACCCGATCCCGCGGCGGCGCTGGATCAGATCGTCGGGGAACTCCATCCCGGAGCGGTCTATCTTCTGCATGTCGTCTCGGACACCAACGTGTCCATCCTGGGGGATTTCATCGATGCCGCCCATGCCCGGGGGTACCGTTTCGCGCTGCTCAGCCAGGTCCCATGACGGTTTTTCAGGACGGTTTACGAACGCCGAAATTCCTACTTGCACATGCTGGAGAAATGTAATAGAATACCTCACGCACGACTTCACGCGTCGTGCTCGTTGCATGGAAACCGGAGATTGCCGTCTGCAGCAGCTGCGTTGCACGGCGGGTAACTTCGGCGGAGCGGCCGGCCCCGAGCCGGCGACGGTTGTCTTCCGTACGCAGCGTGTGCCTTGCCGGCATCGCGCCCAGTCCGGATCCCGATCGGGACCACTGGGTTTTCTGATGGCCGACAATGATACGCCCGGTACAGTGGATAGCTGAAAGCAGTCAAACAGGAGGTTCTACAACATGGCAGTGAATCAGAAAATCAGGATCCGGCTCAAGGCGTTCGACCATGAAGTGCTCGACCAGAGCGCGGAACGCATCGTGGAAACCGCCAAGCGCTCCGGCGCCGCCGTTTCCGGCCCGATTCCGCTCCCGACCGAAACCGAGATCGTGACGATCCTTCGCTCGCCCCACAAGTACAAGGATTCCCGCGAACAGTTCGAGATCCGCACCCACAAGCGGCCCATCGACATCCTCGCGCCGAACCCGAAGACGGTGGAGTCCCTGATGAAGCTGGACATGCCTGCCGGCGTCAACATCGAGATCAAGCTCTGACACGTCCCGTCCGCGACCCGGCGGCGATCCGCAACGGGTGACGCGGACGCGGTCATGTTCGCCGGCCCAGGTGGAACGGCGAACCAATAACCAAGGAGGATGCAGGATAACAATGGAAAAGTTCATGGTAGGCAAGAAAGCCGGCATGACCCAGATCTTCGACGCGAGCGGCGCGGCCGTTCCGGTGACCGTCATCGACTGCGGTCCGGTGGTCGTCGTCCAGAAGAAGACGAAGCCCACCGACGGGTACAACGCCGTCAAGGTCGGCTATGCCGAAATCCCGGCACGCAAGGTGAACAAACCGGATGCGGGCCAGTTCAAGAAGGCCGGTGTCGAACCCCGCAAGGTCCTCAAGGAATTCCTCACCGACAGCGAACCGTCGTTCGAGCTCGGTCAGGAGATCCGCGTATCCGACATGTTTGCGGTCGGCGACCAGGTCGACGTACACGGCGTGTCCAAGGGCAAGGGATTCGCAAGCACGATCAAGCGCTACAACCAGAGCGGCGGCCCCAAGACCCATGGTTCCAAGTACCACCGCGGTGTCGGTTCGATGGGCCCCAACACCTATCCGGGCCGCGTGTTCAAAGGCAAGCGCATGCCGGGCCACATGGGCGCGGCGAACGTGACCATCCAGAACCTCGGTGTCGTCATGGTGGACGGGGAACGCAACATCCTGGTCGTCAAGGGCGCCGTCCCGGGACCCAAGGGCGGCGTCGTCGAGATCACGACGAGCGTCAAGGCCGCCCGCTGACAGCCGGCGTGAAGGAGGATATGAAAATGGCAAAAGTCGACGTATACAACATGGAGGGCGCCGTGACCGGACAGATCGAACTGTCCGACGACATTTTCGGCATTGAGCCCAACGAACATACCATGCACACCATGATCCTCAACCGTCTGGCCAATGCCCGCCAGGGCACCCATTCCGCCAAGACCCGGAGCGAGGTGAGCGGCGGCGGCAAAAAGCCGTACCGCCAGAAGGGCACCGGCCGCGCCCGCCAGGGTTCCACACGCGCCGCTCAGCATATCGGCGGCGGCATCATCTTTGGCCCCAAACCGCGCTGCTACCGGTTCACGGTCCCCAAGAAAATCCGTCGTCTGGCGATGAAATCCGCGCTCTCGACCAAGGTCGCCGCGAGCGAGTTCATCGTGCTCGAGGACCTTGCGTTCGACCGGATCAAGACCAGCGACATGGTCAAGGTCCTCGGAAACCTCAAGATCGACAAGACCGCGCTGATCGTGCTCGGCGGCAAGAACCAGAACGTCGAGCTATCCGCGCGCAACATCGCCGGGATCAAGACGGCCTTTGTCAACACCATCAACGTCTACGACATCCTCAAGCATGAAAAACTCGTCATCACCCGGGATGCCGTCGAGAAAGTCCAGGAGGTGTACATGTAATGAAAGCGCCGCAGGATATCATTCTCCGCCCGGTCATCACCGAGCGCAGCAACAGTGAAGCCGGACTCGGCAAATACACCTTCCAGGTCGCACGCGACGCGACCAAGCCCGACGTCCGCATGGCGGCCGAGAAACTGTTCGGCGTCAAGGTCCTCAAAGTCAACACGGTCAACTACGACGGCAAGATGAAGAAGCAGGGCGCCACGTCCGGCAAGACCGCGTCCTGGAAAAAGGCGGTCGTGACGATCGACATCGCCGCGGAACCGGCGACATGGCTTGCAAAGGGCGGAAAGAGCACGCAGTCGTCCCGCAAGTACAAGACGTCCATCGAAGAGTTCGGCTTCGGCCAGTGACGCCCGGACGAGCGCTAATGCAAGGAGTGAAGAGAAATGCCTGTGAAGAGCTTTAATCCTACCTCTCCGTCCAAGCGGCAGATGACGGTTGCGGATTTTTCCCAGCTGACGGACAAGAAACCCGAGAAGCGGCTGCTGTCGAAGCGCACCAAAAGCGGCGGCCGCAACGCGTACGGCCGCATCACCGTGCGCCATATCGGCGGCGGCACCCGCCGCAAACTGCGCCTGATCGACTGGAAGCGCGACAAGGACGGGGTCCCGGCCCGCGTCGCGTCTCTGGAGTACGATCCGAACCGCACCGCCCGCATCGCCCTCCTGGTCTACGCGGACGGCGAGAAGCGCTACATCCTGGCGCCCGACGGCCTGAAAGCCGGCGCTAGCGTGGTCAGCGGAGCGGGATCCGATATCGTGGTCGGCAACGCGATGCCGATCGAGTCGATCCCGGTCGGCACGATCATCCACAACATCGAACTCAAGCCCGGCAAGGGCGCCCAGATCGTCCGGTCCGCCGGCGCAAGCGCCCAGCTGATGGCCAAGGAGAACGGGTACGCCCAGATCCGGCTTCCCTCCGGTGAAGTCCGCATGGTCATGCTGCGCTGCAAGGCGACCATCGGTTCCGTCGGAAACAACGAGCATGAGAACATCAATCTGGGCAAGGCCGGACGGAAGCGCCACCTCGGCATCCGACCCACCGTCCGCGGCGTTGTCATGAATCCGGTCGACCACCCCCACGGCGGCGGCGAAGGCAAATCCCCGATCGGCAAGCCCGGCCCTGTCACCCCCTGGGGCGTTCCGACCCTGGGCAAGAAGACGAGGGACAAGAAGAAACCTTCGAACAAGTTCATCGTCAAGCGACGGGATAAGTAATAAGGGAGGCTTGCCAATATGAGCAGATCAGTCAAAAAGGGCTTTTTCGTGGAAGAATCCCTGATGAGAAAAATCACGGCCATGAACGAGATCAACGACCGCAAGGTCGTCAAGACGTGGTCGCGCGCTTCGACGATCTTCCCGGAGATGGTCGGACACACCATCGCCGTGCATGACGGCAAGAAGCATGTCCCGGTCTATGTGACCGAGGAAATGGTCGGCCACAAGCTCGGCGAGTTCGCACCCACAAGGACGTTCCGCGGCCATGCCGGATCCGAGAAATCGTCCGGCGTGAAGAAGTGACGGTCTCATTGCGAAGGGAGGTATAAAGCAAGTGGAAAAAAAGGTCATGAGCAAAGAGTTTCTACTGGCGAACCGCGATGAGATCCTCGCGAAATACGCTGGCTTGAAGAGCAAGAACCAGAAGCTGCCCATCCTCACCAAGAAGGAGCGGAAGGTTCTCGGTATCGGCAAGGACCGCGGCGAGGCGACGGCCAAATATGTGCGCATCGCCCCCCGCAAGGTATCGGTCGTGACCCGGCTGATCCGGGGCAAAGGACTCGACGAGGCCTACGCGATCCTGAACTACACCCCCAAGATGG
Source organism: Clostridia bacterium (assembly GCA_017997315.1). Lineage (GTDB taxonomy): Bacteria > Bacillota > Clostridia > Saccharofermentanales > UBA5734 > JAAYKS01. The sequence goes on along the minus strand of JAGOFF010000062.1, from coordinate 5,918 downwards.
CATCCCCGGTCCTGCTCAAGCTGCTCAAATCGGCTGAATCCAATGCCGTGAACAACAACGAGATGGCTCGCGACAACCTTTATGTAGCCGAATGCTACGCCAACCAGGGATCGATCATCAAGCGGATCATCCCCAAGGCGCGCGGCGGTGCGTCGTCGATCCACAAGAAGACGAGCCACATCACGGTCGTTCTCAAGGAAAGGAACTGAGGAGGTAGCCAATGGGCCAGAAGGTAAATCCCCATGGATTCAGGGTCGGCGTCATCAAGGATTGGGACACGCGCTGGTATGCTGACAAGAAGAATTTCAGCCGGTATCTCGTCGAGGACAAAAAAGTCCGCGCCTACCTGAAGAAGGAATGCTTCAACGCCGGCGTCTCCCGCATCGAGGTCGAGCGCAAAGGCGACGACAAGACCACGGTGACCGTCCATACCGCCAAGCCGGGCATCATCATCGGCAGACAGGGCGCCGGTATCGACGCGCTCAAGAAAAAGCTGGCGAAAGAGTTCGGACGCGAGCTGTTCATCAACGTGATGGAGATCAAGCAGCCCGACTGCGAAGCCCAGCTGGTGGCCGAGAACATCGCCGATCAGCTGCAGCGCCGCATTTCTTTCCGCCGGGCGATGAAGCAGACCATGAGCCGCTCCATGAAAATGGGCGCCAAAGGCATCAAGACGATGGTGAGCGGACGTCTCGGCGGCGCCGAGATCGCCCGTGTCGAGCACTACCACGAGGGTCGGATCCCCCTGCAGACGCTTCGTGCGGACATCGACTACGGCTTCGCGGAAGCCGTGACGACGTACGGCCGGATCGGCGTCAAGGTCTGGATCTACAAAGGCGAGGTGTTCCCCGTGCCCCGCAAGCCCCAGACAGCAGAAGGAGGGGAAGAGTAATGCTGCTCCCGAAGAGAGTCAAGTTCCGCAAACAGCACCGCGGACGCATGAAGGGCAAAGCCACGCGCGGCAACTTCATCGCATATGGTGAATACGGCCTTGTCACCACCGAACCCGCCTGGATCACGGGCAACCAGATCGAGGCAGCCCGTGTCGCCATCAACCGCTTCATCAAGCGCGGCGGCCAGGTATGGATCAAGATTTTCCCGGACAAGCCCGTGACGTCCAAACCCGCCGAGACCCGCATGGGTTCCGGCAAAGGATCCCCGGACCACTGGGTGGCCGTCGTCAAGCCGGGCCGCGTTTTGTTCGAGATCGCCGGCGTCACCCCCGAGGAAGCAAAAGAAGCGCTCCGTCTGGCCGGGCACAAGCTGCCCTGCAAGACCAAGATCATCGCCAAGGAAGAGGAGGTGGGCGCCGATGAAGCCAACTGAGATCCGCGCCAAGACAGCCAGCGAACTGAACGAAGAGCTGGACGCCCTCAAGCAGGAACTGTTCCGTCTTCGCTTTCAGCACGCGGTCAACCAGCTTGAAAACCCCCTTCAGCTTAAGCAGGTCCGCCGCGACATCGCTCGCGTCAAGACCATTCTCCGCGAGCGCGAGCTCCAGGGCGTCAAGGAATAACGGGAGGAAGAACGATGAGCGACAGAAACCTTCGCAAAACCCGCGTTGGCGTCGTGCGCAGCGACAAGATGGATAAAACCGTGGTCGTGGACGTGGTGGAGCATGTCCGCCACCCGCTGTACAAGAAGACCGTCAAGAGAACGTACTCCCTAAAGGCGCACGACGAGAAGAACGAGTGCACCGTCGGGGACAAGATCCGCATCATGGAAACCCGTCCGCTGAGCAGAGACAAGCGCTGGCGTCTGGTGGAGATCGTCGAAAAGGCGAAATAACCGCCGGTCGTCCCAAGGGACAGGGAAGGAGGAACAAGAGCGCATGATCCAGGTTCAATCAGTCCTCAGATCCGCCGACAACACCGGCGCAAAAGAGCTTATGTGCATCAAGGTGCTGGGGGGTTCCTGGCGCAAGTTCGGCAATATCGGCGATGTCATCGTATGCTCGGTCCGCGAGGCGTCTCCGGGCGGAGTGGTCAAGAAGGGCGAGGTCGTCAAGGCCGTCATCGTCCGCACCAAGAAGGGCATCCGCCGCGCCGACGGCTCCTACATCCGTTTCGACGAAAACGCGGCCGTCATCATCCGTGACGACAAGAATCCGCGCGGAACACGCATCTTTGGCCCCATCGCCAGGGAATTGAGGGACAAGGACTATATGAAGATCCTTTCCCTCGCCCCTGAGGTTCTGTGAGGAGGCACGCGGACATGGCGAAAGTACACGTTAAAAAGAATGACAACGTCTTCATCCTCACGGGCAAGGACGCCGGTAAAACCGGCAAGATCCTGGACGTGTTTCCGGACGACAACCGTGTCGTCGTCGAGGGGGTCAACATGATCTCCCGCCACACCAAGCCGAAGAACCAGTACCAGCAGGGCGGCATCGTCCACCGCGAAGCCCCTGTGCACGGTTCCAACGTCATGCTGGTGTGCCCCAAGTGCGAACGTCCCACCCGCGTCGGTCGCGCCATCCAGGAGAACGGCGACAAGGTGAGGGTCTGCAAGAAGTGCGGCGCCGTCATCGATATCGTCACCACCGCCAAGAAACCCGCGGGCAAGTGACACAGGGAGGCAGCAGAATGGCAAGGCTTAAAGACAGGTACAAGAGCGAGATCATGCCGGCTCTTCAGGAGAAGTTCCGCTACAAGTCTCCCATGCAGATCCCGAAGCTCGAGAAAATCGTGCTCAACATGGGCCTGGGAGACGTAAAGGACGTTCCCAAGTCGGTCGAGGCGGCCGCCAACGATATGGCCATCATCGCCGGGCAGAAGGCGGTCATCACCAAAGCCAAGAAATCCGTTTCGGCTTTCAAGCTCCGTGAAGGAATGAATGTCGGATGCATGGTCACCCTCCGCGGCGACCGGATGTACGAGTTCATGGACAAACTGATCTCCATCGCCCTCCCGCGCGTGCGTGACTTCCGCGGCATCAATCCCAACTCGTTCGACGGGCGCGGAAACTATGCCATGGGCGTGCGCGAGCAGTTGATCTTCCCGGAAATCGACTACGACAAGATCGACAAGATCCGCGGCATGGACATTGCGATCGTCACCACCGCGAAGACGGACGAAGAAGCCAGGGAGCTTCTTGCGCTGCTCGGCATGCCCTTCAGCAAATAATCGGGAGGAACACCACAAATGGCCAAGAAGTCCATGATCCTGAAACAGCAGAAGACGGCGAAATACAGCACCCGGGCCTATTCCCGCTGCAAGCTCTGCGGACGGCCGCACTCCGTCCTCCGCAAGTACGGCATTTGCCGCCTTTGCTTCCGGGACCTTGCCTACAAGGGGCAGATTCCCGGCGTGCGCAAAGCCAGCTGGTAACGTGGAGAACGGGTAAGGAGGAAAACACATGCAGATCACCGATTCCATCGCGGACATGCTCACCAGGATCCGCAACGGGGCTACCGCAAAGCACGCCACCGTAGACATCCCCGCCTCCAGCCTCAAGAAGACCATCGCCGGCATCCTTCTGCAGGAAGGCTACATCCAGCGTGTGGAACTGATCGAGGACAACAAGCAGGGCGTCATCCGCGTCACGCTCAAGTATGCCGGGAAGAAACCCGTCATCTCGGGGCTCAAGCGCATTTCCAAGCCCGGACTGCGGGTCTACTCGGATTCCGAGAACCTGCCCCGCGTGCTCGGAGGCCTCGGCATCGCCATCATCTCCACATCGAGCGGCATCATGACGGATCGCGCCGCCCGGCAGAAAGGCATCGGCGGCGAAGTGCTCGCCTATGTCTGGTAACCATTGACACTCTGAAAGGGGACGCGGAGGCCGGAAGCCTCCGTATCCCGCAATCTCAAGAGCAGGAGGGTCCCGCAACATGTCAAGAATAGGAAAGATGCCGATCGAAATCCCTGCCGGGGTGAAGATCGAATTGGACAACGGGGTTCTGACGGTTTCCGCCGGCGCCAAGGTCCTGACCATGAACGTGCACCCGGAAATGGCGCTGGAGATCAAGGAAAAGCAGATCCTTGTCACCCGGCCGTCCGACTCCAAGAACCACAAGGCCCTGCACGGCCTGACCCGCTCGCTGGTCGCCAACATGGTGACCGGGGTCTCCAAGGGCTTCGAAAAGGCCCTCGACATCAACGGCGTCGGCTGCAGAGCGCAGAAACAGGGCAACAAGCTCGTCCTCAACCTCGGCTACTCGCATCCGATCGAAATGGATGACCCCGAAGGGATCCTGATCGAAGTGCCGGCGCCGAACCGCATCGTCGTGAAGGGGGCCGACAAGCAGCTTGTCGGTGAAACCGCGGCCAAGATCCGCGCCTTCCGTCTGCCGGACGCCTACAAGGGCAAGGGAATCAAGTACGACTACGAAGTTCTCAAGCTCAAGCCGGGCAAGACCGGTTCCAAGTGACCGCGTTTGAGAAAGGATGAGATCGCATGATAAAGAAGATCGACCGGAAAACCATCCGTAACAGAAAGCACCTGCGCGTCCGCAGAAAGATCAGCGGCGTCGCGTCCTGCCCGCGCCTTTGCGTGTACCGCAGCCTGAGCAACATCTACGCCCAGATCATCGACGATGAATCCTCGACCACTTTGGTCTCGGCGTCGTCCATGGACAAGGAGATCCGCGCAGAGGGATACGGCGGAAACGTCAAGGCCGCGGCCCTGGTCGGCAAGCTCATCGCGGAGCGTGCCCTTGCGAAACAGATCGAGTCCGTGGTTTTCGACCGCGGAGGCTACATCTATCACGGTAGGATCAAGAGCCTGGCAGAGGCGGCGCGGGAAGCCGGCCTGAAATTCTGACGCTGGAGGTAACAGAATGCGCGTTGATGTCAATACCCTGGACCTGAAAGAAAAAGTCATCCATATCGGGCGCGTTGCCAAAACCGTCAAAGGCGGCCGCAACTTCCGCTTCGCCGCGCTGGTCATTGTCGGTGACGAAAACGGCCATGTCGGCAAAGGCCTCGGCAAAGCGGCTGAAATTCCCGAAGCGATCCGCAAGGGAATCGAAGACGCCAAGAAGAACCTGATTGAAGTCCCGCTGAACGCGACCACCATCCCGCATGAGATCATCGGGAACTTCGGCGCCGGCAAAGTCCTGCTCAAGCCGGCCAGCGCCGGAACGGGCGTCATCGCCGGCGGTCCGGTCCGCACGGTGTGCGAGCTCGCGGGGATCAAGGATATCCGCACCAAGTCGCTGGGCACGAACAACCCCAACAACATGGTCAACGCGACCATGGAGGGTCTGTCCTCGCTCAAGTCCCCCGAGACGGTTGCGCGTCTGCGCGGCAAACCGGTTGAGGAAATCATCGGATAGGAGGATCCCCCACCCATGGCCAAGCTCAACATCACGCTCATCAAGAGCATCAACAGTGCAAAGAAGCCGCATGTTGCGACCATCCACGCCCTGGGACTGACCCGGATCGGCCAGACCGTCCAGCAGGAAGACAACGCCGCCATCCGCGGAATGCTGCACAAAGTGGCCCATCTGGTGAAGTATCAGGAAGAATAGGAGGACTACACGATGAAGCTCAACGAAGTGCAGCCTGCAGCGGGAGCCCGCCATAACGCCTTCCGCAAGGGGCGCGGGGTCGGATCCGGCAACGGAAAGACCGGCGGGCGCGGACACAAGGGACAGAACGCCCGTGCCGGCGGCGGCGTACGCCCCGGTTTCGAGGGCGGCCAGATGCCGATTTTCCGTCGTCTGCCCAAGCGGGGTTTCAACAACGCCCGTTTCGCCCCGTCCTACATCGAGATCAACGTGTCGGACCTGGAGTCCTTTGAGAACGGCGCCGTTATCGATGCCGCCGCGCTCAAGGCGGCCGGCGTCATCACGCTGCCCAAGGTCAACGACGGCATCAAGGTCCTCGGAAACGGCGACCTGAGCAAGAAACTCACTGTCAAGGCCCGCTCGTTCACGACGGCCGCCAAGGAAAAGATCGAAAAGGCTGGAGGAA
>JAGOFF010000301.1 GCA_017997315.1 Clostridia bacterium | reverse complement strand
ATCGAGAACAGTCCGCCGTCGGCCAGATCCAGCAGACGGGCCATCATGGTCGTACCGTCGTCGAGACGCGCGAATTCCGCCACGTGGTTGTGGTACTGCAGATGCAGCCCCTCGGCCTGGACCCGGCGGGCATAATACGCCACCTTGTCGATGAACCGGGGGATGTCGGTCTCCCGCCGCGGGCGGGAAGGGATGACCACCTGGGAGCAGCCCATCGTCCGAAACCGGCGGATGACCTCGTCGTAGTCGTCGTCGAGAGCGGTCATCTCGGCGTGCATCGCGCAGACCGTCATTCCGTGATCCGCGAGGATCGCTTTCATCTCCGCGGGAGCGGGGGTGAAATCCTCGGGGCGCAGTTCCATCGAGCGGTAGCCCATGGCCGCCGTCTCGGCGATGATCGCGGCGGTCCCGGCCGCATCCGCGACGGACAGCACGTCGCGGATGGCATAGGATTGCAGTCCGAAAATCCGTTCTTCACTCATAATCCGTCCCTCTTTTCCGATGTTTCCGCCCGGATGTCCGTTCCGGCAAGATCCACGAGGCGGCGATCCGCCCGCGGCGTCAGCCCTCGTGGATCCAGACGCGCATCTCGCCGGGGGCCCGGTTCGCCCAGGCGTAGTACGGGATGAACGTCAGCGGGACCGGCACCTGCACCGGCCGTCCGGCGTTGCGGTAGAGGACCCCCTCGTCGTCGTCGGCGCGCCGGCAGCCCACAGCCCGGACGATGGTCACGCCCTCGAGGAGATCCGGTTCGAATGTTTCCGTGAGTTCCACGTCCGCCGGGAGCGACAGGTTCCACAGCCGTTTCCCGTTGTCCGCCTCCTCAAGGCAGTACACCATCGGCCCGCGCTGCAGGCAGACCAGCCCGGCGTCGTGCGGGACCTGCGGCCCGGCATAGACGCGTTCGACCGGCATGGCGAGCTCGAGTGACACGCTCTGCCCGGCCCAGTCAGCCTCGAGCACCGCATAACCGTCGCGCAGCAGAAACGCCGCCGGGACACCGTCCACGGACAGATGGAACGACTTGCACCATCCCGGGATCCGGAGCGCGAGCGGATAGGTTCCGCCGGTCATGGACAGAATGATCCGCCCGTCGACCGGATAACCGGTCCGCATCGCGATCCCGGCGCGCCGTCCGTCCCCCAGGTCGAGCGAGGCGTCGCTGTCCGCATACAACTGGACATGGACCGTCCCGTCCGCGATCGTGTACTGATAAGAACCGAGCGACATCACGAGACGCGCCAGGTTGGGCGGGCAGCAGGCACACCCGAACCAGCTCGGCCGGGTGGGGAGCACATGCCACAGGTCGCAGGCCTTCTCGCTCCCCTCGGGCCATACCGCGAGCGGATTGACGTAGAAGAATTTCGTCCCGTCGAGCGACATGCCGGCGACCACGGTGTTGTACAGCGCGCGTTCCATGGCGTCCGCGACCGCGCCCGACGGCCGCATCCGCAGCATCCGCTGGGCCGCGAAAGCGAGCGCGATGGAAGCGCAGGTCTCGGCATAGACGGTGTCGTTGGGCAGATCGTAGTCAAAAGTGAAGCTTTCACCGTGATGCTGGGAACCGACCCCTCCGGTGACGTACATCCGGCGGTCGACGCAGTTTGCGAACAGCCGTCGGCACGCCTCCGCCAGGGACTCGTCCCCGGTCTCGGCCGCGACGTCGATCGCGCCTGCGAGCAGATAGAGCGCACGAACGGAGTGGCCTTCGACTCCCTCCTGCTCCCGAAGCGGCTTGTGCGCCTGGAAATACTGCAGAGGATCCCGGAACGCCGCGGTGTGCCCGGCAGGACGGGCCGGTTTGACCTCGCCCCGTTCCTCGGCCTCGCGGTCAAAGTACGACGGCCGGCTCCCCCGCTCGTTGACGAAGTACGCCGCGAGCTCCAGCAGCATCGGATCGCCCAGCGCGCCGTACATGCGGACCAGTGCGAGCTCGATCTCGGGATGCCCCGGGTATCCGTGCTTCTTGCCGTCCTCCGGTCCGAACACGCCCGCGATGTGCCGGGCGTTGCGGTGCATGGCGTCGAGCAGCCGGCGGTTCCCGGTGCACTCGTACAGCGCGACCGCGGCTTCCATCATGTGGCCCGCACAGTACATTTCGTGCCAGTCGCGGACATTGGTCCATTTCCGTTCCGGATAATTCAGCGTGAAATGGGTCTGCAGATATCCGTCCGGCTCCATCGCGGCGACCACGAGGTCCGCAGCCTCAAAGACCGTCTTTTCAAACTCCGGATCCGGAAACGCCGCCAGCCGGTAGGCCGCGGCCTCGAGCCATTTGGCCAGGTCGCTGTCCTGGAACACCATCCCGCGGAACTCCTGCGCGCGTATGCCGGTGCGGTTGTACTCCGCCGCGGCACGCATGTTGGCGATGCACCAGGACGGCTCCGCGCCCGGGATCCGGTCATTGAGCGCCTCCCACTGGTACGGGATGACGAGGTCGCGCACACGCCGCGTGTACTCTCCCCAGAAACCGCCGCGAATCCGCACATCCGTACGGCCGGGCACCTGCCCCGCATATCCTTTTTCCATCGTTGCCTCTCCTTGCGTCCGTGATTTTACGTATAAAGGGAACATCTTTCAT
>JAGOFF010000061.1 GCA_017997315.1 Clostridia bacterium | reverse complement strand
CGAAGAAATAGTCTTTCCAGAAACCCCGCTCCGCGCCCTCCTTCTGGGGCATGTACCTGCGGAACACCGTCGACACCCCGTCCGGGAGGTCGATCCACAGCCCCTCGGTCTCAAAGGTCTTGGACAACGCGGGGGACAGCTCCTCGTATCCGAGGTTCTGATGGTTGTGGAACTGAAGGCGCTTGTACCCGACCACGGTGTTGGTCACCCGCACATCCCCGAAGTGCCGCGTCACCCGGCCCAGTCCCTCCCGGCGGATCTCCTGGACGGGCTCGACCTCGACCGCCTCGTTGGGGACGGTGTAGTAGTTGAGGTCGGTCGGCTTGGCCTCGGCCAGCCGAGCGACCGGATCGTGCCGCTCGACCTGGTACATCTGGCCCTCGTGCATGTAGATCGCGCCCGGGTAAGCTTCGCGGCAGGCCTGGAGCTCGTCCATCTCGGTGATCACGGAGTCGTCCGCGGTGTTCTTGACCTTGAACCGGGTGTTGTCCATGTTGCGCAGGGAAAAGTCCCCCGACGGAAACGCGGAGCCCGTCCAGACATACCGCCCGTTCTCCGCCCGCAGTTCGCGGGCGCGCACCAGCACGGGCACGATCTCGCCGAGATCCGGGAACGACGCCACGTCGTCGGGCGACAGCGGGAGCTCCGCCGCGGCCGCGCGCACGTGCGCGATCTGCACGAACAGATTGCCCGGGTCCACGACCGCGTGCTCGACCCCGGTGGAGAAAAGCCACTCCGGATCGATCGCGATGTACTGGTCCAGGGGGAGGTTGTCGAGGATGAGATAGGTCGACGAAGCCGCCGCGGTGCGTCCGGATCGTCCGGACTGCTGCCAGAAAGAGGCGCGCGTGCCCGGGAATCCGGTCAGCACGGTGCACTCCACGCTCCCGATGTCGATTCCGAGCTCAAGCGCGTTGGTCGACACCAGTCCCTGCAGCTGCCCGGTCACCATCCGCCGCTCGATCTCCTTGCGCTCCTCCGGGAGGTACCCGCCCCGGTAGCCTGCGATCCGGCCGGCCTCGTCCCGGCCGAGCGCCCCGTCGCTGCGGAGCTTGTCCCGGGATTCGCGGAGCACGACCTCGACCGCCTTGCGCGACTTGCAGAACGCGATGAAGCTGCGGCGCGCGGTCACCAGGTGCGGAATCAGGAGCGCGGCCTCCTCGGTCGGGGGCACCCGGTAGTCCAGGTCGGCGAACGGGGGCTGCCAGATGTGGTAGGTCTTTTCCGGCGCGGGGGAGCCGTCACGGTCCACCAGCGAGAACGGCCGGCCGCACACCGCTTCCGCGAGTTCGATCGGGTTCGCGACCGTCGCGGAGCTGCACAGGAAGCGGGGCTGCGTGCGGTAGTACCGGCAGATGCGCCCCAGCCGGCGGAGCAGGTTCGCGAGGTGCGCGCCGAATGCCCCCCGGTAGGTGTGGAGCTCGTCGATCACGACATGCGTGAGGTTGGAGAAGAGGAAGTTGAACCCGTACTGGGCGTGGTGCGCCAGAAACGCGGTATTGAGCATGTCCGGATTGGTCAGGATGATGTTCGCGTTGTTCCGGATGCGGCTCCGTTCGTTCACCGGGGTGTCGCCGTCGTACACCCCCGCCTGGATCCGGTTCTTGCCGAACCATGCCAGGATGGGCGCGAGATGGCGGTACTGGTCCGCGGCGAGCGCCTTGGTCGGGTACAGGAAAATCGCGCGCGCCCGCGGATTATTGAGGATCTCCTGCAGGATCGGGAGCAGAAAGCCCAGGGTCTTGCCGCTGGCGGTCGAGGTCGTGATGACCACGTTCTCCCCGTCGAGCGCGCGGTCGAACATCTCGGCCTGATGCACGTACAACCGCCGGATCCCGCCGCGTTCCTCCAGGTATTCGCGCAGCTCCGGGAGCAGGCGCGACGGAAAATCCGCGTACTCCGCCTCGCGGCGGGGAATCGTGCGTTCGTGGAGGATGCGATCCTGGTAGTCGGACAGGTCGGACATGGGCTGGGCCTCCCAGGCGTGTCGCCAGAACAATCGTTCACCCACAGGATACCGCAAAACCGCCCCCTCCGGGAACGGTTTGACAGGAGAGTCTCTGTGATGTAGATTGTGAATAATAAAATTTATGTATTATCGGAATCACTGGTCGGTTCTTGAACTGGAACTGACCGAGTGGAACACCTTTACGCCGGACTAGGTTCCGCCACTCTCCCTCAGCCGGACGATCTCCGCTTTGAACCGCTTGAGCGGCTGTCCCGAGTACATCGCATCCGGCTGTTCCGGGAATCCTGCAACCACATGGCCGTCCACGACATAGTACAGTCCGTCCACCGAGGAGTGATATCCCGGGTAACCATCGAGCCCGCACGGCGCGACCACCAGCAGGGCGACGGTCATTCCCGCCTCCAGCCGCGGGACCGTAAACCGGTTGTTGAATGAAACGACGAGTTCCTGCCCGTCACGCACCTGCCACCCCTCCAGGATCGGGGAGCCCATCACCTCATCGCCCGTCACCACCGCATCCAGGATCTCGATCCTGAAATTCGCCCGTTCCACGTAAGGTTGCAGATACCCGGCGTAATCGTCCGGGGCCTTCTCCGGCAGGGAGGTATCCGCTTCCCTGCCGAGGATTCTGACCACCGCATAGGCACTGGTGCCCTGGATCAGGGACTCCATCGAGAGCGGCCTGTCCGTACCCGGCTCATGGATCGGATACCGGTCCCGCAGCGCCGCGATCTCCGCAGCGCTGAGCACATCGGATCCCGAACCGGAACAGCCGGAAAACGGAAGCAGGAGAATTGAAAAGAAGATCAGGAAAACACGGATCGTCCGAATGTTCATGGTTCCCCCCCCATGACTTTCCGCAGATGATCAACGCAGTGTTTTTATATGATTAAGGATATCATCCCCGCCGCCCGTGACGCTACTCCGCCGTCCGCAGCCCGTGCCGGACCATCACCGCGCGCATCGCGGCCATGGCCGGACGTCTCCTTTCCCCGTTTCGGGCGGCAGCAAGGTCATTCGTTCTGTATTGAGATTCAGTTGTTCGCGAATATTTCTGTTTGGTAAATATATATGAAATGTCAAGTGGGCAGTTATATTTTTACCATAAATTTACTTGTTCTAATTTTACTTTTCTTTACGTGTTGATGTATTTTTTTTTAAAATGTATGCTGAGATTGTCATCCGGAATTAATGGGGAGGTGCTAATAATGAAGAAGGTTGTTCCCTTGATCATCAGTGCATTGCTCCTAGGCATTGCCGTATCATCAGCCGTGTATGCATTCACTCCATGCAGCACATATGTTGAGTTTCAATATAACGGTTCCACTACACGAGCGCACTCAGTTATCGTTCCCGATCCATACGATAGCTATCCGCACGAGCATAGAGGTAAAGCAATACTAAAAGCAGTACTCTATCCGTACACAGAATGGACTAATGGCTGGACCCTATGGATGGAAGGTCGAGTGGATGCCTATTCTCCGTACAAGAGTGACTGGGACTACGGACCTTTCGATGCGTTAGGACAATGGCAGTGCCCGGTTGGTAGCTAAGCTATAACGAGTCGAGCGGATCCGGTTGGTGCTCATCGATTTATCCGGGTGACAAGAGTAATCTCTTTTATCGAAGTGTGTAGACAAGGATGACGGAGAAAGGGCGGAGTCTCCTCCGCCCTTTAGCATAAGGGGGGCGGGGGGGAATCTGCATGAGGGTATCCGGTCTGTTGCGTGGCGTCACACGCATATCGATCCCGATCATCGCGATGTTTTTTATACTGACCGGCTCGATCGGGATGTTCCTGAACCTGCTCTATGAGCAGGAGTACCTTCACCGGATGGGCCGTGGGTTCTATAACGACAGCGCGGTATTCTTCATGTTCCCGGATGATGTGATTCCCGATCCGGTGGATCCGCTCGGCTGGGCGGACATCGAGGGGCAGACGGATTACCTCCTCATCGGCACGCTCGAGGAGGTCCGGACCGTGTTTTATAAAGGGCAGGTCGAGCTGCCGCCGTTGACATGGGGCCGGTTCCTGGAGAGCGGAGAATGCACGGATGGATCCCTCCGGGTCGTGGCAGGCTCCGCACGGCTCGGAGAATCGGCTGCGGCTGGGGACGAGGGGACCATCCCGCTCTTTGACGACGAGTATGACGTGATCGGGATTGCCGGTTCGGATCAACCCAGTCAAATCGACGACTTGTTTTTCGTCGGCCTTGGTTCCGTCCCCCCGGAACGCGCCGTTCGCGGCAGATTCTACATCAACGCTCCGGATCCGGAAAGCGTTTTTGCCGCCCTCGTCGATCAGGCTGTGAATAGCGGACTGCCTGCCCCCATCCGTCTGGAGCGTCCGACCGAACCGATCGACATCCTTGCGCCCAATCTGACATTCGGTCGATTGTACTTGTTGATCCTGACCGGGATTCTGGTGCTGAGCTGTGCCATCCTGATGATCGTATGGGTTGGCAAAAACCGTCGAACCATCGCAATCTACCGGCTGGTCGGGTATGGACACGGGCGGCTACTGGCGAGCATCCTGTCCCGGTACGCATGGATGGCGTTGTCGGGCATCCTGCTCGCCATCCTGCTTCAAGGACTGCTGCATGTCTCGGGACTCTACTCCATACGGACGGATTTTGTACGTCAGGCATTGGGCGCAGCCGCCCTGACCTTCCTGTCGGGACTTCTGCTCCTGATCCCGGCGCTTATACGGGTGTTTCGCACCGAAGTCGTGGCCGTGTTGCGGTAAGGGGGGGCGAAAACCATGCACATGTGTATTACGGAAATCAAACGGAACCTGGCTCGGCATCCGACGTATTTTCTGTTGATGCTGATGGTCTTTATCCTGGTTCAGTCCATGCTGGTGCTCATGTGGCTGGATGCCCGATATGCCTATGTCGAGTATCGCCAGATGAAATCCTCCGCACACGCCAATTCGATTTACCAGATACAAATCGACATGAATACAAGCGATGAGCAGTACTACCTCACCAGTGACGAAGCGCTGCGCGCGGCCGTCGGATATCGCGAGAGTCTGGAATCATTGCCCGGCTTGATTCCTTTCGAGGCACAGCTGACGGCGCTCCCTACCTCCGAAGACACGGTCCGCATGCCGGGCGGTTTTGTCTTCGGGTATGGAGACGGACAACCCTTGCCGAGTGGAATCGACCAGTACCGTTCCGGATTGAATGGTCTGATGGTCACCGCCAACGTTCCGGACCTGTTTCAGCTGAAACTGCAGTCCGGCCGCTTCCTGTCTGAGGACAGTTATCTCTATGAGGCCGGCAAGCCGGTCGAAGCGGTGTTGGGATACGCGTACCGGGAGTATTTCCACATCGGAGACATGATCCGGATCGATATGTCGGAACCGATCGAACTCCTCGTGGTCGGGATCCTGACGGATTCGTGCGCTTTGCCGGAGGCATTGTATGGTCCGGGATCCATGGATCGGCTCATCCTGATCCCTTCCTTTCAGGAAATTGTCAGCTGCGTCAGCCATGAAGGGGATACAACGGAGTATATGCGGGATCTCTATATGAATAAAATGAACCCCTATGTTCTGATGCTGGACAACCGTATGGATCCCGCGGACGTGTTGACCGGCGTGATCGCACGAATGGGCTTTGGGGCTCTCCGGTTGACTCCGCTCGTCCGGGCGGGGCTCGAGACACTGCGGAGCGCCTCCCGGCAGAATCTGTCGCTGACATTCGGCCTCATTCTCCTGGCCTTCGGCGTCTCCTTGTTTGCGGTCGCCACGCTGGTTGGAGTGAAATTCCACACGGAACTGCGGGCGTATGCGATCTACGTTTCGACCGGCAGCAAACTCTCCCGCATCGCGGGTTTTCTGGCTGCGGAGATCGGCATTCTGATCGCACCCTCCGCCTGCGTTTCCCTGGCGCTGCTCCGGCCGGCGTTTCCTTATGGGTATCCCCTCTCTTTTCTCCTGCCCCGGTTGGCAGGTGTTTGCGGAATGGTCTTTCTGGCCGGATGGCTGCCCGCCGTTCGCGAGATCTCGAAACTGAACGTTGCGTCGCTGATGCACTTGAAACAATAGCCGGTGTGAGGAAGAAATCCGATCGGATCGGGAAGGGAATGGAGAGGGTGACTATGAAAAAGACTGCTTTTGGATTGATCTTGCCGGGCGTGCTCATACTGGCCTTTCTCTTGCCCGGCTGTGGCGGCGGAACGCGCGAAACGACTGTCGGGACGACCGTGGACGGAATCGTGATAGAGAAGACCATTCACGGAGAATTGCAGACGACGTCGAGGCTTCTTGGCCTGCCGGTCGATGAAGACACCTTCTGGCGATTCGGCTATGCCCTGTACGAGAGAGTCGATGAAGCCGCTCGTGCGGCGGGATTGGAGTACGGACAACCGTCTTACTTCGAATACCGTCTTCCGGATACATGGGATGAAGCTGCGGAGGACTCCGCAGAACGATACCTGGCGCACAGACTCCGAGAATCCGCTTCTGCGGGTTTTGATTTTTCCGCACTCGCCGGAGAGGACGTCGCGGGATGCCTGTGGGTCTACGCTTCGGATGGGCGGTCCCGGGTGTATATCGGGATATGCGGACCGGACGGAGCGATCCGAGGGTTGTGGGAGGACGAGTTCCGGCCGGCAGATGGGGAAGAGTCTTGGAATCATTGGTCGGCTCTTGAACTGGAACTGACCGAGTGGAACACCTTTACGCCGGACTAGGTTCCGCCACTCTCCCTCAGCCGGACGATCTCCGCTTTGAACCGCTTGAGCGGCTGTCCCGAGTACATCGCATCCGGCTGTTCCGGGAATCCTGCAACCACATGGCCGTCCACGACATAGTACAGTCCGTCCACCGAGGAGTGATATCCCGGGTAACCATCGAGCCCGCACGGCGCGACCACCAGCAGGGCGACGGTCATTCCCGCCTCCAGCCGCGGGACCGTAAACCGGTTGTTGAATGAAACGACGAGTTCCTGCCCGTCACGCACCTGCCACCCCTCCAGGATCGGGGAGCCCATCACCTCATCGCCCGTCACCACCGCATCCAGGATCTCGATCCTGAAATTCGCCCGTTCCACGTAAGGTTGCAGATACCCGGCGTAATCGTCCGGGGCCTTCTCCGGCAGGGAGGTATCCGCTTCCCTGCCGAGGATTCTGACCACCGCATAGGCACTGGTGCCCTGGATCAGGGACTCCATCGAGAGCGGCCTGTCCGTACCCGGCTCATGGATCGGATACCGGTCCCGCAGCGCCGCGATCTCCGCAGCGCTGAGCACATCGGATCCCGAACCGGAACAGCCGGAAAACGGAAGCAGGAGAATTGAAAAGAAGATCAGGAAAACACGGATCGTCCGAATGTTCATGGTTCCCCCCCATGACTTTCTGCAGATGATCAACGCAGTGTTTTTATATGATTAAGGATATCATCCCCGTCGCCCGTGACGCTACTCCGCCGTCCGCAGCCCGTGCCGGACCATCACCGCGCGCATCGCGGCCATGGCTTCGGGTCCCGGCCGCTCCACCCGCGGCATGGTATCCTCCCGGCCGATCGCAGCGAATTTGGACCGCGCGAAGTCGTGGTAGGGCAGCAGCCGGACCGCGGTCAGCGATGGGATCTCCCGCAGGAACACCGCGATGCGCTCCAGCACGTCCCCGTCGTTGACGCCGGGCAGACAGGGGATCCGCACCTCGATCGGGACGCCCGCGCGCCCGAGTCGGCGCAGGTTGTCCAGGATCCGGACGTTGTCCAGGCCGGTCCACGTCCGGTGGGCTTCCGGATCGATGTGCTTGATGTCGTACAGCACCAGGTCCGTATGGGGCAGCACGGCTTCGAACGCGTCCCACGGGACCGCGCCGGAGGTGTCGAGCGCGGTGTGCAGCCCCGCGGCGCGGCAGGCGCGCAGGAACGCGGCGGCAAATGCGGGCTGGGACAGCGGTTCCCCGCCCGACAGCGTGACGCCTCCCCCCGACTGCTCGTAGAACGGACGGTCCGCGGACACCTCCGCGAGCAGCGCCTCCACGGACACCTCGCGCCCGTACAGACGGAGCGCCCCGGGCACGCACGCCTCGACGCACGCGCCGCACAGGGTGCACCGTGTCCGGTCGATCTCATGGACGCCGACGTCCGGGAGCGAATGCGCGCCGTTCGGACAGGCCCGGACACAGTCGCCGCAGCCGACGCATTTCATCAGGGTCAGGGAAAGATCCGGCGCCGCGGACATGCCCTCCGGATTGTGGCACCACGCGCAGCGGAGCGGGCACCCCTTGAGGAAAACCACCGTGCGGATGCCGGGGCCGTCGTGCACCGCGAACCGCTTGATGTCGTAGATCCGCCCGGTCCCGGACGGCGCCTCCGGGCCGCTCACAGCAGGTGCTTGTTCGCCTCGATGTACTGCTCCTGCTCATAGGGCGACATCGAGGTGAAGTACACGTTCCACCCGCAGACCCGCACCTGGAGGGTCGCGTGGTCTTCCGGATGGAGACGCGCGTCCAGCAGCGTCTTGGAGTCGAACACGTTGAACTGGATCCCGAATCCGCCCCGGGCGAAGTAGGTCCGGATCAGCGCGACGAGCGCCGCGATCCCGTCCTCGCCCTGGACCGCGGAGGGGTGGAGGTAGATGTCGAGGACGGACCCGTTGGGGATGTCCGTGAAATCCAGCTTGGTGACCGAAAGGATCTGCGCGGTCAGTCCGTTGATGTCCCGCGCGGTCATCGCACCCACCCCGCCCGCGAGGTACGCGCCCCGGCGCCGACCGTCCGGGGTGGCGCCCATGCGCTTTCCGAACTTGTACCGGTAGTCCAGCGTGAACATCGAGGCCCGGAACCCTCCCCCGCGGGCGTTGGGCGTCCGGTTCACCCGCGCGGTGTACCGGTCCGCGACGCGGCGGGCGATCCCGTCCACGTCCGGCTGGTCGTTCCCCCACTTGGGAATCCGGTGGACGATATGCCGGTGCAGATCCTCAGACCCCACAAAATCCGCATCGAGCGCCGCGATCAGGGAGTCCATCGGGAGCCGGCGCTCCTCGTACACCAGCCGGCGGACCGCCATGAGCGAGTCCGCGATGTTCGCGAGCCCCGCGCCCATGCACCCGGTGTTGTTGTATTTCGGACCGGCCTGCCCGATGTCCCGGCCTGTCGCCAGGCAGTCGGGGAACGTCCCGGCCAGCACCGGCGAGGGATTGATCGACGGCCACCAGGGCTCGAACCGCCGGACGTACGCGGTCGCGCGGTCCACCTGGGCGTCGATCTGGGCGAACACCGCCTCCTCGAACATCCCGTATTCCGTCATTTCCCGGGGCTCCCCGGTCCGGGGACCCAGTTCGAGCCCGGACACCGGATCGGTCCCGTTGTGCAGCGCGAGTTCCACCGCCTTGGCGAGGTTGATCCGCAGGCTCATGTTGCACGCGATCTCGAGGCCCTCGACCGTAGGCTCGTAGCATCCGATCAGCAGATGGTTCCGGGCATCCTCAAGCGTCTTGCCGTGCTTGACCAGCGCCGGGATGGCGACGTCGTCGTTGGTCAGCACGAAAGCGGTCTTGCCCTGCCGGAGGATGCGGGCGATCCGGGCGAGCACCGCGTCCGGCGTGCCGCGCCCGATCCGGACCGACAGTTTGGGGTCGGTGGTGTCCAGCTCGTCATACGCCTCCAGCGCGAGGTCGGTCAGTTCGTTCGCGGCGTCGCTTCCGTCCGGGAGGCACCCGGCGAAGTAGAAGTTCTTGCCGTTCTCCACCCCGCGGGTGACCGCGAAAAACTTGATCCAGAAGTACTTGATCAGCTCCTTGGCCTGCTCCCGGTCCAGCCGTCCGGCCGCGATGTCCGCGCGGTAGTACGGAAGGTACAGCCGGTCGAACCCGCCCATCGAGCGGACCCGTTCGCCCTCCATCTCGATCATCTGGTGCATGAGGTACGCGAACTGGAGCGCCTCGTGCAGCGTGCGCGGCGGTCCCGCGGGCACCTGCCCGAGCGCGTCCGCGACCCTCGTCAGGCGTTCCGCGTGCTCCGGGTGCAGCCCGGCGAGCCGGCGAGCCTGCCGGGACAGCCGTCCCGCCAGCCGGATGGTCGCGGAGTAGACGATGTCGACCGCGTCATAGAAGTCCGCCTGCTCCGGGGTGAGGGCGGCCCCGAACGCCGCGCGGCGCCGGCGGGCGGTCTCCAGGAGTCCGGTCAGCCCTTGCCGCAGCATCCCGGTCCAGTCCGGGGAGGTGTGCCCGAGGTCCAGCAGCCCGTCCACATATCCGGTCGCGATCGCAGTGTCCATCCACGCGGTTTCGTCCGCGAGCGGCCCCTGCTTGACCTCGGCCCACCAGCGGCCCTGGAGCCGGGACAGGAGGTTGCCGTGCTGCAGCGCGTCCGCGAAAAAGTCGAGCGGATCCACCCCGATCCGGGCATGGTCCAGGATCAGCGCGTACAGGGCCGCCTTTTGGACCACCCGGCCGCGGGAGGCGTTGTCCGCGAGGCAGCGCTCCGCGGCGCACTCCAGCGCTTCGGGATCCAGTCCGGTGTCCGGGTCGTAGGACGGCTCGGCATACTGGCGCTCGAGGTGGCGGCGGTCCCGGTCGAACCGGCCCCACAGCGGGGTTCGGGTGGCGATGGCGGTCTGCTGCATGACGCACGCTCCATGGAGGGAATTCCGATCCGGCCGACCCGGCCGGTGGTTTCCCCTATTCTGCACCACCGGCGGCTGTGTGCGCAACGAGTTCGGGGACGGATCGGGCCCTGTCATGCGCTTGACTTTCACTTCCCGTTTGCCCATGATGCAGGCACCATGGTATCCGCCTTGTTCCAAGGCCGCCCTGCCCGCACGAGGTGATGCGGATGAAACGGAATGCACTGACCCGGGAGCAGATGATCCGGGTGATCGAGGGAAAAGGGGCTGCGGAGCGTGTCCCCGTGATGTTTGACCTGTGGGTTCATCCGGAGGTCTTCGGGGAGAAGGAGCCGGAGGCTGCGAGGCTGCTTGCGGAGTATCCGGAGGATGCCGCCATGATGCGGTTCCGGGTTCCGGACGTCTTCGAGGCGCCGCCGGACGATCCCCGGTACCGGTGGGTGCAGGCCGACGACCCCTACGGGAACCGGCCGGTCGGGATCGACGAGCACGTCGCCCTTCACGATTGGGGACAGCTGGATGGAATCCTGTCGGAATTCCCCAGCCCGGAGTACCCCGGCCTCTTCCCGGACAACCGCCCCGACGACGGGCGGTACCGGCTGGGATACTGGTGGTATTGCCTGTTTGAGCGGCACTGGTCTCTCCGCGGCATGACCGGTGCGCTCCTCGATTTCTACGATGAACCGGAGAATGTCCATCGGCTGTACCGGGCGCTGACGGACTTTTATCTGCGGATGCTGGAGAGAGCGAAGGAGGAACTGCACCTGGACGGCGTCTTTGTGAGCGACGATCTGGGCACGCAGACCGGCCCGTTCATCTCCCCGGCGCTGTTTGCCGAATTCTTCAAACCCTACTACAAAGAGCTGATCGACAAGGCCCACCGGCTGGGCATGCATTTCTGGCTCCACTCCTGCGGCAACATCGGGCGTCTGCTGCCGGATCTGGCCGATATCGGGCTCGACGTCATCCATCCGATCCAGAAGTACGCCATGGACGAGAAGGAGACCGCCGGCGCTTTCGGGGACAGCCTCTGCATCCTGGCAGGCTTTGACGTCCAGAGGAC
>JAGOFF010000060.1 GCA_017997315.1 Clostridia bacterium | reverse complement strand
CCGCACGATCTCGCGCAGCTGGCTGTACGCGCGCTCGCTCTCCTGCAGCAGTCCGTCGACATCCTCGTTCACAGTCTTGCCGTCGACGAGCGCGGTTTCGGAACGGGCTTCGACCGGCCGGCTGTAGACCGCGGTCTTCGACGCCGTCGCGGGGACGAAGACGTCGCGGGTGTCGATGGACGCTTTGCCGGATTCCCGGGTCTCCCTGCGGGAGATCTCTTTGTTCTCCTGGAGTTTGACCGGATTGACGGAAACGGTACCCATACCTTGAATCTTCATATCGGCCTCCTGTGCCATACCGGCGGTTCCCGGCGCACCCGGAATCATCCGGTTCTGCGGATCCATCCTCTGAGCAGTCTATCGGGCAGGCGCCTTACAAACTTCCGGTGCCGCCGTATCCCGCTGTGTGCGCGGATTGTCCTGCAGCAGCCGCCCTTCCAGCGATGGACATCCCTATAATGGGCGCATGGAAGTCCGAATCATCCGTTTCGATTTGAATACGCTCCTGATCCCGGCCGCGCGGTCCCTCGCGGCGGACCGGCAGGAGGCGGCCGGGGGCCCGGTCCATCCCCTGCGCACCGCCCTGCTGGCGTGCCGGATCGCGCCGCTGGTCTGTCTGCCCGAGCCGGATACCGCAGGCGTCGTTTCCGCTGCGCTGCTGCTCGACAACGGTGTCGGACCGGACGCCCCTCCCGGATCGGGCGCGCACTGCCGGGTCGGGGAGCAGAATGTCCGCGCGCTGCTGCCGCCCGCGGCTGCGCAGGCGCTCCTGTACCATCATGAAAACTACGATGCCTCCGGCCTGTTCGGACTGCGCGGGCAGGAGATTCCCATCGCGTCGCAGATCCTGCGCCTCGCCGACCGGATCGGCCGCCACATGAGCCTCGGCTCGGGATACCGGCAGGAGTCTGTACGGGAGGATGCGATCCGGCATGTGAAGGCCTTCACCGGATCGCTGTACTCTCCCGAGGTCTCGGATGCGTTCCTCCATCTGGCGCAGCGCTCGTCATTCTGGTATGAGGCCGCGGATTCGGTTGCGGAAACCGCGCTTCGGATGCGCCTGCCGAGGTCCGGTGCCGAACGCACCTACCGGGAGATCCGGCGGGCCACCCGGATCCTGATGGCGATCGGGCATCCGTCCGTTCAGGAGCGCGGAAAGGCGCAGCCCTTCCTGACCGACCGGCTCGCCAAACTGGCGGCGTACTGCCGGATCAGCGAAGACCTGTCGCAGCAGATGCTCATCGCGGCCGACCTGCTCGCGCTCCTCCCGTCGCCCGTCTGCACGGAGGGACTGCGCGGAATCGAAGGTTTCGAGAACATCGTCCGCTGGATGGAAAACGCGTCGGTCGGCGGCATGGGCGCGGGACTCGACCTGCCCGCGCGACTGCTGTCCACCTTGCGGGCGTATCATTCGTTGCGGAAAAGCCGATCCGGCCGGGAGCCCCTGAGTCATGCGGGCGCACTCGCGGTTCTGCGGAGCGAGGGGTGCGCGGATCCGGACGTCGTCGACGCCATCGAACGGTGCTGCCGGCTCGAGGAGTCGCTCGCGGGTTAGATTCCGCAGCGGACCGCGTCACCGCTCGGGCTGTCAGATCCTGCCCGCCTCCCGGAGCAGCCGGTAGAGCGTCGGCTCGACCCCGAACTCCTCCCTCAGCGCATCCACTTCCGCTAGCGCCCTTTCCCGGGTCGCCCCCTCCTGCCGCGCCGGTCTCCGGACCGCCCGGATCAGGAGATTTTTGGGGGTGTGCTCCATCTCGATGAATTCCAGCAGCTGTGTCCGGTACCCGCAGCATTCCAGCAGATTGGCGCGCACCGCGTCGGTCATGAGCGCCGCGAAGCGCTCCTTGACGATGCCGTAGCGGGTCAACGCGGACAGTCGTCCGCCCTCGATCTGCGCATTGAGTTCGTGCTGGCAGCAGGGGACCGAGAAGATCAGCCGCGCCCCGCGCCGGACGGCGTGGTACAGCGCGAGGTCCGTCGCGGTATCGCACGCGTGGAGCGTGACGACCATGTCGACGGGCGCATCTCCTCGGGCGTCGCCGATGTCGCCCTGTTCGAAGCGGAGCCCGTCGTAGCCGTACTTGGCTGCGACCCGTCCGCATTGCGCGATGACGTCCGCCTTGAGATCGAGTCCCAGGATGTCCGCCCGGATCCCCCGAACGGCGGTAAGGTAGTGGTACAGCACGAACGTCAGGTAGGACTTTCCGCACCCGAAATCGATGACCGTCAGCCGATCCCGGATGTCCATCCTCCGGATCTCGTCGTCGATGACTTCCAGAAACCGGTTGATCTGGCGGAACTTGTCGTACATCGACTGGATCACATGTCCGTCGGGTGTCATGACACCCATGTCCACCAGCGCGGGGACGACCGTACCTTCCGGCAGGATCCGGCTCTTGACCCGGTCGTGTGCGGTTTCCGCCCGGGGCGCCTGCCGGGCGGGGGTGCGTGATGCCAGTACCCGCCCCTTGGCGGTGACGCGGACCGCGTGCTCGTGCCGCGCGTCCCAGGCGTTGAGCTGCCGGAACGCGCTCCCCAGGCGCTCCGCCAGCCAGGCATGCAGCGTTTCCGGATCCGGCGGGAGGTTCTCGTGGAACACCTGGGTCTCGGTGAACTGTTCCGCCTGGTAGCCGGACGGAAGCCGGTTGATCGTGACGCGGCGGTACGGTCCGGCCCCGGGGACCGGGGCGGACAACACGATCTTGTACACGTCCTCGGAGACGGCCTCTCCGACGGCTTTGCGGATGTCATCCATGCGCGTGTCCTCCCGGGGCGGGCGAGCGGTTTTACCTGACTTGAGACCGGTATCAAATCGTGATTATACAAATCATGATTTGATACCGGACCGGCTGCCGCTCATCCGTCCGCTCCCGTCCGCCCGTCACCCCCGGAGGGCGAGACGCACGACGGATTTGGCCGGCAGCACCGCGTCCAGCGACGCGCCGTCGACCGTGACGTCCGTAAAGCCCGCGGGCTCCAGCGCGTCCGGACGCTCGAACGTGTTGTGCGTCCGCATGTCCGGGCTGGTCAGCACCTTGCCCTCGACCGACCGGACCGCATCGATCCCTTCGACGTCGATCCGGATCCGGGCGGGCTTGTCCGGATGGAGGTTGCAGAACGTGACGTGGATGACGCCCTCGGCGTTCCGCGAGACCGAGGCGTTGACCTGCTTGAGGGTTTCCGCGCCGAACGCGTAGTCCGCGGACGTCAGCGTGCTGTCCAGCAGCCGGGCGCCCTGGTGAACCTGGTACAGGTCGTAGACGTGGTAGGTCGGGGTCAGGATCATCCGGCCGCCATCGGTCAGGATGACCGCCTGGAGCACGTTGATGGTCTGGGCGATGTTGGTCATGCGGACGCGGTCCGCGTGGTTGTTGAAGATGTTGAGGCTCGTGCCCGCGGACACCGCGTCGCGCAGCGTGTTCTGCTGGTACAGGAAACCGGGGTTGGTGCCGGGTTCGCAGTCGAACCAGGTCCCCCACTCGTCCACGATCAGCGCGACCCGTTTTTCCGGATCGTACTTGTCCATGATCCGGCAGTTCTTCTCGACGAGTTCCTCGGTCCGGATCGCGGATTTCATGATCCCGAACCATTCCTTTTCCCCGAACTCCGTGGCGGAGGTGCGTCCGCGGGCGGGATCGCGCAGGTAGCGGCGGTTCCCGTCCGGCATCGTGACCTCGACGACCGGATCACCCAGCCGGGTGTAGTAGTGGAGTCCGATGCCGTCCATATGCATCCCGGCCTGGGACATCAGGACCTCCATCCAGTGGTAGTTGTCGTTGCGCGGGCCCGCGGCGACCCGGAACAGCTTGTTTTCCCCGTAGTTGCGGGCGTAGACGTTGTATCGGTTGAACTCCCCGGAGTAGTACTCCGCGGTCATGCGCCCGCCGCAGCCCCAGTTCTCGTTCCCAATGCCGAAATACTTGAGCTTCCACGGCTTGTCCCGCCCGTTTTTGCGTCGGAGCTCGGTCATCGGGGACTCGCCGTCGAACGTGATGTACTCGATCCACTCGGACATCTCCTGGACCGTTCCGCTCCCGACGTTCCCGCAGATGTAGGGCTCGGTTCCGAGCTGTTCGCACAGGTCGAGGAACTCGTGCGTGCCGAAGTGGTTGTTCTCGATGACGCCGCCCCAATGGGTGTTGATCATTTTCTTGCGTTGTTCGCGCGGCCCGATGCCGTCCTTCCAGTGGTACTCGTCCGCAAAGCAGCCGCCCGGCCAGCGCAGGCAGGGGATCTTCATCTTGCGCAGCGCCTCGACGACGTCGTTCCGGATGCCCCGGGTGTTGGGAATCGGGGAGTCCTCGCCGACCCAGATCCCGCCATAGATGCAGGTCCCCAGGTGTTCCGCGAAATGCCCGTAGACCATCGGGTCGATGATGCTTTTCTCCGCGTCCGCGCGGATGACCAGCCGGTTTTCCATGTTGTCTCTCTCCGTTTCGTTTTAGTGGATCGTCAATGATTTACTTGATGTCCCGCCGGCAGAACGAGTCGTATGCGGTATACCCCATGCAGAACACGAGCACCGCGAGGTAGGCGAGCGAGAAGCCGAGTGTCGGACCGTGCTCGAGCCGGGCCTGCCCGAAAAGCGACACGGCCGTCTGGGCGGCGGTGTCATTCGGGAAGACACGGGGAGCCAGCCCGAGGTTGGCGAACGGGATGAACCGGACCCATTCCCGGCCGTCGAACAGGGTCAGGAAACCCCGCACGATGCTGCCGGAAAAGTATACCGCAATGCTGAGTCCGACCGACACCGCGGTATTGCGGGTGATGACCGAAAGCATGAACGCCATCGCCATGTAGACCGCGACATCGATGAACTGCACCCCGAGCCGCGCCAGCTGATACAGGTGGAACCCTGTTTCGCCCGCCTGGCCGTTATGAGCGTACAGATAGGACGAGCCTGAGCCGAATCCGAAAAACACCCCGTGCGCGATCATCGCGACCCCATAAAGGACCAGCGTCGCGAGGAGTCCGGTCGTGAACAGCGACAGCACCTTGGCGGTGCAGATCTTCCACCGGCGCGCGGGGGAGATGATGAGCGACTTGATCGACCCCGTCGAGATCTCGTTTGATACCGAAGAACCCGCGAGGATGCACATCAGGAGGACGACCATGAACTGGCCGACCCCGGTCATGGCCGTGATCGCGATGTCCGCGGGGGTCCCGCCCGTTTCGGGAATTCCGTTCTCCAGCCGGTAGAGCAGCACCGCGAGTTCATCCTCGACCTCGGACCGGCGCTCGGGCGTCATCGGGAGGACCGCGCCGGAGTAGGACAGGTAGTCGAGGTTGTCCGCCAGCGACCGGCGGAGGGTCTGCACCTGCGCGAGGGACTGCCGCACGCCCTTGTCGGTACTGCCTTCGGCGTCCGATCCGTCCGGATCCAGCCGGAGCCAGAGCGCGTCGGTCTCGATCGCCAGCCGTTTCTCCTCCTCGGTCAGGGTTGCGTCCGCCCGGATCCGGTCGTCCAGGAGCGCGATGTAGTCCGCAAAGACGTGCCCCAGGAGGATGGCCTCCATCCGGGGCGAGAACGTGTCGATCTCGGTGAGGCGCGCGCGCTCCGACGCGGTCCGGTCCGCCGCGGGGACCGCGAGCAGCCGGGAGCGTTCCGCGCCCATCGTGCGGTACTCGCGCAGCAGGTCCGCGAGGTAGTTCTGGTTGGACATGAGGTTGATGTCGTATCCGACCGCGTCCCGGTACAGCCCGATCTCGTCCGCGAGCGCCGCCATGTCAGCCTCAATCCCGGGGAGACGATCCGCGGGGGCGGTTTTCTTTTCCTCCTCGAGGGCGGCATACCGCTGCTCCATCGAGTCCAGATAGTCCGCCATCGACTGCTTGGCCCAGTCGGGATCCTCATAATAGGGGCCGTTGGATCGGTCGAGCGTCGCGGCCAGGATCGCGCCCAGCCCGACGACCGCGACGACCATAAGGATCAGGATCACGAGGATGCTGGTCCGCCGGGAGATCTTGGTCCATTCGTTGAGGGTCAGGTTCCAGATCTTACGCAATGGGGACACCCCCTCCCGTGACTTGGATGAAGGCTTCCTCGAGCGAGGACTCCAGCCGCCGGACCCCGTATATCGGCAGGTCCTCCCGCACCAGCGCACGGACCGCGTCCGGCACCTGCGCCTCGTCCATCTCGACCTCCATCTCCCGGCCGAGCGCCTTGCGGACGGTCCCGACGCCGGCGGCCGCAAGCACGGCGGCCGCGCGGACCGCGGCGTCCTCCCCGGTCGTGATCCGGAACGCGGACCGGCCCGCGGCCTCCGCCATGAGCTCCCCGATCGGCTTGACCCCCATCAGCGCCCCCCGGTGGATGATCCCGACCCGGTCGCACATCAGCTGCATCTCCGCGAGCTGGTGGCTCGAGACGAACACCGCGACCCCTTCTTCGTGCGCGAGCCGCTTGAGGATGTCGCGCAGTTCCCGGATCCCCGCGGGATCGAGCCCGTTGGTCGGCTCGTCCAGGATGAGCAGGCGGGGACGGTGCAGCACGGCCTGCGCGAGCCCGACCCGCTGCTTCATGCCGAGCGAGTACTTCTTGACCTTCTCCCGGATGCGGTTTTCCATCCCGACCATCGCGACCGCCTCGCGGATGCGCTCCGGCGGGACGTTCCCGTGCAGCCGCGCGTACATTTCGAGATTCACCTGGCCCGAGAGGTCCTTGTACATCTCCGGGTTCTCGACGATCCCGCCGAGCATCGCCATCGCCTTCTCATAGTCCCGGCGCAGGTCGAACCCGTTGATGCGGATCGTCCCGGCGTCGGGGGTCAGGAAACCCATGACCATCTTGATCGTGGTGGTCTTGCCCGCGCCGTTCGGGCCCAGGAACCCGAATACTTCGCCCGGCAGCACATCGAACGAGATGTTGTCGATGACCTTGCGCCGGCCGAACGACTTGTCCAGGTTCCGGATGCTGAGTATCGCGTCCATGCCTTCCTCCCGTCCGCCGCCGTCCCGGCTCATTTGTAGACCTCCGGGGGCATGCCGCCGGTAAAATCCTTCTCATACTGCCAGGAATACGGCATCCGGAGCGCGGCGTACACGACCGCCCATCCGTCTCCGTCCCGCTGCAGGATCACGGTGTCGTCGTACATCTCCTCGTTGAAAACCCCGTCTCGGCCGGCGATCTCGAGCGACGTGCGGGTGCGCAGCGTGACCGTGGCCCGGTCGCCCTCGAACACGATCGAGCGGACCTCCAGGATCTCCTTGGTGTAGTCCAGGATGACGTCCCGGCCCGCGGCCTGCGTCTCGAGCCCCTCGCGCATGCGCCGGACCAGCGGGTCCGTGATCGCGTCGTGGTCGATGTACCAGGACCGGATGACCTGCTCCTGCTGCGCGGCGTAGGAAGCGAGTTCCGCGTCCGGCACGTCGGGCGATGCGGACCGGTACGCCTCCGGCAGCATCGTCCAGCCCAATTCGGCCTGCACGTACGAGGACGCCCGCTCCCGGATCACGGGGAGGTCGTCCCGGCGCGCGGCCGCAAGCCACGACAGGTATACGACAATCCCGATCAGGAGCAGCAGGGCCAAAGCCGCCCCCCGGTTGATCTTGCGATGCCATTTCATAGAATGCCTCCCGGACGCGGCAACCGCGCGCGTCTGCGGTCAGTGTAGCATGACCGTCCGCCTGCGAAAAGCCGGAGCGGCGCGGGTCCGGTCCCGATCCGGGTCACCGGAGCGCGACGACGACGTCCCGCAGGATGGAACTGTCGACCCGGTGGGCAAAGGCGCGGTACGGTTCGGAGTCCAGTACCGTGAACCCGTGGGTCCGGAGCTCGTCCTCGATATCCGCGCGCCGGGTGGTGAGCGTGTTGAACGCGAGCGCGAGCGCCGCCCCCGGACGGAGCACCGCGCGCCATGCGGGCAGGCAGGCGTGCAGCAGCCGCGCGGCGTCGCGGGTGAGTCCGTCCTGCTTCTCCTGGGTCACGGCTCCGTGCTGCACCCCGTACGGGAGGTCCCCGACGAGGAGGTGGAACGTGTTTTTCCGGAAATACCGGTCGGCGTGCGCCGAGGGCCCCGCCACCATCGTGAGGGTCCGCGCTTCCGTGTCGGCCTTGGACCGCGCGATTTCGAAGTGGTATCGCTGCGCGGTGAAGGAACGATTGTCCCCGCTCACGCGCTCGACCTTCTGCGAGAACTTGAACCGGCCGGTCTCCAGGTATTTCCGCAGATAGGCCGCAGCCTCGGCCGTCACCTTGGTCCCGATCTCGATCCCCGCGGTGTCGTATCCCGCGGACAACCCCTCGAACAGCGTGGTTCCCTTTCCGGCGACCGGATCGAGCAGCGAGAGCCGGCTCTCCTCCGCATATGCCCCGGACCATGTCGCGAGGTTGACCAGCATCCGGGTGAACAGTTCGTTGGTCTTGCCGGTGTACTTGAGGATCGTGACGATGCTGTCGTCGCAGTATCGTTCGCCGCCCCTCTCCTGCGGGAGCAGCGAGCTGTCCGCACGCAGCTCGAACAGCGCATACGCGAACGACAGCCGAGCCACGAGCGCGCGGTCCCGCTCCCCGAGCGGTTCGCGGGTCGCAAAGCGAAGGTACCCGATCCCCCCGGCCTCATGCGGGCCGAACGAGAGGCAGCCCGCCCCGAACCGCGGGGCCGCGATACCGAACTCCGCCAGGGACAGCGCCCTGGACTCTTCGAAATACACCCGGGAATGCCCCGGATGAAGCAGGATCAGGTACTCCATGACGCTCGCCTTTCCCCCCGCGCCGGGCGGGGCGGCCGGATGTCCCGATTGTACCACGGAGCCGCGGGCGGGGCGGAGGCGCCGGCCCTCTCCGCGTGTGTCGCGGGTTTTTCAATCCGGTTACACTCCCGGCGGGACGTCCCGCGCCGGCCGGCCCCGCGGTATCCTGTACTCAGCACATCCGCCCCCGCACGCGCAGAAACGGAGGATACGCCCATGAGCATCCGGAACGCCGCTTCCCCTGACGGAACGCTCAACCGGCCCGGATCCCGCCGGCATCTGTGGCTCCTGCTGTACGTGCCGTTCTACCTGGCCTGGTTCTGGCTGGTCGAGCGGACGATCACGGGGGACTACTGGTCCTGCTGGCTCCCGATCGACGACCTCATCCCGTTCCGGGAGGAATTCGTCGTTTTCTACGTGCTCTGGTACCCGTACATGATCGTGATGGGGCTGTACCTGCTCTTCCGGGACGTGCCCGCATTCCGGCGATACATGGGTTTTCTCATGATGGGATTCACGTTCTGCCTGGCATTCTACATGCTGGTTCCCAACGGCCAGGACCTCCGGCCCGCCGCATTCCCGCGCGACAACCTGTTTTCCCGGCTGGTCGGACGGCTGTACAGCGTGGACACCAACACCAATGTGTTCCCTAGCATGCATGTCGTCGGGAGCCTCGCGGTCGTGTACTCGGCGTTCGACTCCGCCCGGCTCCGGTCCGTCTGGCTCAAGGCGGGCATCACGGTGCTGGGGATCCTGATCTCGTTCTCGATCCTGTTCATCAAGCAGCACTCCGCGCTCGACCTGATCGGGGGCGCGGTACTGTGCGTCCCGATCGTGTTCGTTCTGGAGGTGTGGAAGCGGCGCGCGGCACGCCGCGGTGGCGTATCGGGTTAGGGCTCGCCGGGACAGGCAGGTCTTTTCGTTCGTATAAAAGAAGCGGGGCGGTAAAACCCCGCTTTTTTGCTTGCAGAATCCGTCCTTCCGCGGTATGATCCGTATGACTTGTATAACCGGTATGATTTGTATGACTATTACAGGAGGCCTCCCATGTCCGCTCCCTCATCCAAGTACCCTTCCGGCCGGTTCATGGCCACCGTGCGTGTCGGTGAAAAAGGGCAGATCGTGATCCCCAAGGGAGCCCGGGACCTGTTCGGGATCCGGCCCGGGGACACCCTGCTGCTGCTCGCCGACGTCGACCGGGGTATCGCGATCGTCCGCAACGACCTGCTCCACGGGTTTGCCGAGAAGGTTCTGCCGCGGCAGGACGATTCACCCGAGGAGTCCCCTCGAAAGGAGGCTCCATCCGAGGAGACTCCTCGGAAAGAGGAGGAAGAATGAACGCCATCGAAACCCATGCGCTGACCCGGCGCTTCCGGAGCCGGACCGCAGTCGACTCGCTCGATCTCACGATCCCGCAGGGGGAGTTCTTCTCCCTCCTGGGCCCCAACGGCGCGGGCAAGACCACCGCGATCCGGATGCTCTGCTGCCTCCTCCCGCCCACATCGGGGGACGCGCTGCTGCTCGGGGACAGCATCGTCACCGCCCCGGGCGCGGTCAAGGCAAAGATCGGGATCTCTCCCCAGGAGACCGCGGTCGCCCTGCGGCTCACCGTCCGCGAAAACCTCGAGCTCGTCGCCCGTCTGTACGGCGCGCGCCCCGGTGACACCCGGACCCGTGCGGAGGACATGCTCCGGTCGTTCGGGCTCGAAGCCCGCGCCCATGACCGGGCCCGCACCTTGTCGGGCGGGATGCAGCGCCGGCTCAGCATCGCGATGGCACTCATCCCCGATCCGCAGATCCTGTTCCTCGACGAGCCCACCCTGGGACTGGACGTCCGGGCGCGGCGCGACCTGTGGGAGTTCCTCCTCAAGCTCAAGGGGAAAAAGACGGTCGTCCTGACCACGCATTATCTCGAGGAGGCGGAGGCATTGTCCGACCGGATCGGGATCCTGCACGAAAGCCGGCTGCGCGCGCTCGGCACCCCTGCGGAACTGCAGGCGCTCGCCGGAACCTCGACGTTCGAGGAGGCATTTCTGAAACTGACCGATCCGGAGGTGGGGATATGAGGTGGACCGCATTCGCCGTCCGCAATCGCAAGGAGCTGCTGCGCGACCCGTTCAGCTGGGCGTTCGGGGTCGGGCTTCCGCTGGTCGTGCTGCTGATCATCTCGGGGCTGCAGCGCGCGGTCAAGCAGGAGATTTTTCAGCTTGAAAACTTCGCACCGGGCATCGCGGTTTTCAGCTTTTCCTTCATCACCCTGTTCGCGGGCATGCTGATCGCCCGGGACCGGTCCGGCGCCTTCATCCTGCGGGTGTTCGCCTCCCCGCTCACCGCAGCGGACTACATCGCGGGATACACGCTCCCGCTGCTGCCGGTCGCGGTGCTCCAGAGCATCGTCTGCTTTGCGGCCGCGGCCGCGCTGGGGCTCCGGCCGGACATCGGGATCCTGTACGCGGTGCTGGCGCTCGTGCCGGCCGCGCTGCTCTTCGTCGCGCTCGGTCTGCTGCTGGGCTGCCTGCTGTCGGACTCCGCAGTCGGCGGAGTGACATCGCTCATCATCCAGATCGTCGCGTTCTCCAGCGGGATGTGGTTCGATCTCTCGCTGTTCGGCGGGACGATCCGCGGCATCGCCTACGCGCTTCCGTTCGCGCATGCGCTTGACGCCGCGCGGGCCGCGCTCGCGCGCGACATCGTCGGGGCGCTGCCCCATCTCGCCTGGTGCGCCGGATACGCGGCGGTATTGTTCGCGCTTGCGGTGTGGGTCTTCCGGCGCCGGATGCGCGGGGAGTGACAGCGGAAGGGATCATTCGCCCCACGGGATTCCGCAGCGTCTGAAAGCGTTTTCTACCACGGTGTCCGTAATCCGGGGGTTGGTCTTTCGAATCCGGAGGACGGCGTCCGTTAGTTCCGCTGTCGTCATGCAATGCCGCTCCACCAGGATGCACAGCAGTTCCACACCCCAGACCACAGGCAGTCCCGCGCGCAGGCACTCCCGTCTCAACGCCTGGTCATTGGT
>JAGOFF010000059.1 GCA_017997315.1 Clostridia bacterium | reverse complement strand
GAGTATTTGTTGGACAGATACAGGTTCTCGTACAGTTCGCGCACCGCACCGAGCGTGCAGCCGGGGCCGTACGCCTGCTTGAGCATCATGTCGGCATACCCCGCGCTGCCGGCTGAGGTGATGATGCTCTCGATCTGGCTGTCGACGCTGGCCTGATACTCGCCGAGGGTCAGTCCCGCTTCGCGGGCGAGCGACGCCTCCGCGTAGATGCGCTGCAGTTGCGTCGCCGTAGTGGCGATCAGATAGTCGTAATACGTCGTCGTCTTGCCGTCGGCGTCGGTCGACATGGTCTGCGCCAGATCGCTGCTCGAGGGCTCGATCCCGTACTGGCCGAGCAGGTTGCCGTACCAGTAGTTGAACTGCGCGACCGTGATCTTCTGGCCGTCGACCTTCATGATCGGGAGCAGGCGCTGGGGCATCCCGGCGGAATACAACGCATACGCCAGCGCGCCCAGCAGCACAAGGACGACGGCCGCGATCACGAGCCAGCTGCGTGCGGTCCTGTGTCCGGTTGATGTGCGGCGGCGGCCGTCCTGCGCCCGCAGCTCCGCCAGGCGGTCCTTGCGTTCCACGCGGCGTGCCTCCGCGTTCCAGGTCTGTCCGGATTGTTTGGTCTGCTTCATAAACACCCACCCTGATCCGTTGTTATCGACGCGGAGTCGGCGTGTCCGACAGCCGGCGTGTCCGTATTATACCTTCACGGATGTAAATCATCAATCGCAGGTTCCGACGGTCCGGCCACCCGGTTTTTCGGGCGCGCGGGCGCATGGTATCCGAGTTCCGCGGCTTTGGAGTAGAAGCTGGTCGGGCGCAGTCCCGCGGCCTCCGCGGCCTGCCGTCCCGGAATACGCCCGTCCGCCCACGCGCGGCAGATCTCGCGGAAATTCGGCGGCACCGCGACCGGGGGACGTCCGATCCGGCGGCCGTTCTCCCGTGCGCGGCGGATCCCGTCCCTGCGCTCCCTTGATGCGGTTTCGGTCTCGGCACGGGCAAGCGACTCCGCCAGCCGGAGCGCGGAACGACCCGCCGGGGTGCGCGTGTCCACCCCCTCCTCCAGCAGGACCAGATCCGCTTCGGCCGAGCGGACCGCCTTTGCGACAGCCGCGAGATCACGCGCCCCGGTGCACAGCCGGTCGGCCGACGCGGCATAGATCACGTCGCCGGCCGTCAGGGCCTCCAGCATGCGTGCGCGTTTCTCCCGCGAGGGCGCTTCCCCCGGCGCGGGCGCCTGTTCCACGAAAATGCGTGAAAAGCCGCCGATGCCGTCGAGAAGAAGCGCCTGGCGGCTGATGTCGGTGTCGCCGGAATCCAGCCGGATATAACCGATGCGGCCGTTCACGGATCCGTCCGGCCGTCGGGAACCGCCGCGGGGGTCAGTCATCCGCGTCCGCCTGCCCCGCTTCGGCTTCGTCGTTCTTCGGCATGACCGTGACGAGGATCTTGGACACCCTCCGGTCGTCCATTTCCAGCACCTTGAACCGCAGATTTCCGAACTGCGTCTCGGGCTGCTCCCCCTCCTCGGGGATCCGGTCGAGCAGTCCGACGACCATGCCCGCCAGCGTGTCGTAGTCATCCTCCGGCATGTTCACCCCGACCGCGGCCGCGACGTCGTCCAGCGCGGTCTGCCCGTCGATGACGAACGTCGTTTCGTCCCGCCGCTCGATCTCCGCCTCTTCCTCGTCGTACTCGTCCTGCAGGTTGCCGACGATCTCCTCGATCATGTCCTCGAGCGTGACGATGCCTGCAGTGCCGCCGTACTCGTCGATCACGACCGCCATCTGCGCGTGGTTGCGCTGCATCTCGCGGAAGAGCGCATCGACGAGTTTCGTTTCGGGCACGAACGTCGCCGGACGGAGCATGTCCCGCAGCGAGAAGGGTTTGGTCAGTTCTTCCGCCGCGATGATCAGCAGGTCTTTGATGTGCAGGATCCCGACGATGTTGTCGATGGCGTCCTCATAGACCGGGATCCGGGTATACTTCTCCCTCACGGCGACTTCCAGGACCTCGTCCAGCGTCGCCTCGACGTCGAGGGCGACGATGTTGGTCCTGTGGGTCATGATCTCGGACACTTCCTTGTCGTTGAAGTCGAAGATGTTTTCGATCATCTCTTTCTCTTCTTCGTGGATCGTGCCGCTCTCACGCCCGACATCCACCATGATCCGGATTTCCTCCTCGGTCACCGAACGCTCGTTTTTCAGCGGGTCGATCCCGAGCACCTTGAGCACCAGATTGGTCGAAAAGGTGAGGAAGGCGATGAATGGGCGAAGCACCGTGCCGACGCCGATGAGGATTCCGGACACGCTGCGCGCGATCTTTTCCGGATTGTTCTGGGCGACCCGCTTGGGGACCAGCTCGCCCAGCGTCAGCGAGAAGAACGAGAGGATGAGCGTCACCGCGACGACCGACACGGTATAAATCCACGAGCTTTCGCCGGCCGCCGGGTCAAGCAGTCTAGACAGCCGGATCGCGAATTTGTCGGCCGCGAAGGCGCTCGACAGGAATCCCGCGAGGGTGACGCCGACCTGGATGGTCGCCAGGAAACCGGAGGGATTCTCGATCAGCTTGAGCAGACGCTTCGCCAGCCGATCCCCTTCTTCGGCCTGCCGGCGGACCACATTGTCGTTGAGGGAAATGATCGCGATCTCGGATGCCGAGAAAAAAGCGTTGATGAAGATGAGGACGATGATGAGCAGGATGTCAACCAACGGCGAGGATGCGCCCGCAAGGGCCATGATTCGTATCAAACTGTCGCTGTCTTCCACAGGGTTCTCCTTTATTTGTCAGGAAACGTATAACCGCAGACATGAAAACATCCCCGTCAGGCGGCAGGCATGCCGCCACACAGGGATCCTGCGTCGCGCGGGCTGTGGATTTTACAGCAGAATACGGTCAGGTTCCGGGTTCTGTACGGGGGGACAGTCCGTTTTCGGTCCTTATCGGAGTCTGGACTGCTGTCCAAAATCGAATCTCCTCCATGCTTGGATTACAGGTGGTATTATAGCATTACATTTTTCACCATGCGCGCGTATCTGTCAACTTTACGGCCTCCGGACCGCCGTGGCGCATATCCGGACAACGCGCGGTGAAGCATATCGGGGTATCGGGCATGGACATACGGATGACGCGATACATTGCCGGACAGCCGGACGGGATGCCTGTCCGGATGGATCCGGACGGATTTGCGGCCCTGGCACCCGCTCGGGAAGAGTCGGCCGTACCGGTCTGGATCGATTTTGAAGGCGTGATGGATCCCGCGGTCGCGGAACGGCTTACGGACGCATGGAACCTGCATGCGCTTGCGGTGCATATGGCATCCGACCCTGCAGCCGGATCGGTCCGTCTGCAGGAGCACGCGTCCCACCTTTCCCTCGGTCTGACCGCGGTGCCGGAGGGGGGCGCCGATCCGGACGGACAGCGCCGGATCGGGGTTGTCATGGGGCGGGACTATCTCCTGACGTTCCATGCCGGCCGGGAACCGGTTGTCGAGTCGATGGCCGAGCGTCTTGCGACCGGCATCCCGTCAAAGGCGGGAGCGGCCTATCTGCTGTACGAACTGCTGGACATGCTGCTGGAGGGATATTTCGAGTCGACCGAGTCGATTTCGGAAGCGATCGACAGTCTGGACGCGCGGCTGACCGACCGGAACGACGCGAAGTCGCTTGCCCGGATGCAGGAAGAGATCCTGACAATCAAGAAACGGCTGCTCGCGCTTCACCGCGCGCTCATCCCGCTGCGCGACTCGCTGCAGTCGATGCGCCAGACCGACGGCGGGCTCATCCGGGACTCCGACCGGGCCTATCTGAGGCATGCGTCCGATCAGGTGCTTTCGATCCTTGATACCGTCTCCGGGGATCGCGACGTCCTGGCAGGTGCGTCTGAGATCCTCATGTCCGCAGGTACGAAGCGCATGAACGAAGTCATGACGTTCCTGACGGTTTTCACCACGTTCTTCATTCCCATCAATTTCATCGCGAGCGTCTACGGCATGAATCTGCTGATGCCGGAGTTCGGTTACCGCTGGTCCTATCCGATCGTTCTCGGGGTCATGGCCGTGATTGTGGCGGGCATGTTCCTCTGGTTCCGCCGCCGCGGCTGGTTGTGACGAAATGGGCAGGGGCGTCCGGCGCCTGAGCGGCGCCTTCCGTCTGGCCTGCGCGGCCGTCCTTGCGGTGGTTCTCGCCGTCCCCTGCGGGCCGGCCGCGGCATCCGCCCCCTCCCCCGTCCCGCCGGCGCCCGTGCTGCCGACGCCGACCACCGGGCCGGCAGGGCCGGAAACACGTGCACGCAAGGCCGTGTACGTCATCCCCGGCATCTGCGGCAGCGACCTGTACGCAGCCGTACCCCTGACCGCCCGAAACCTGCTGGCGCGCGCCCCCGAATTTGCCGGCGTGGTCGACCCGACAGTTGCGATCGATGCGGGCGAAAGCCTGTGGGTCCCGCAGTCGCTTCACCCCCTGAGCGCACTTGCCATGCTCGCCTGCGACAAGCGGGGCCGGCCGTTGATGCCGGTGACATTCCGGTCGGATCCCGTCACCTACGGCCCCATCGAAATCTATGAGTACATGGTGCTGCGGCTCGGTGAACAGCTTGGCGACGATTATGACGTCGTATACTTCGCCTATGACTGGAGAGCCGGCTGCTACACGAACGCTCTCCTGCTGCAGGAGTCGATCGAGGGCTCCGGCTACGAAGAGGTCTCCCTGGTCGCGCACAGCATGGGCGGACTGATCGCTTCCTCCTATCTGGCCATGTCCCCCGCGAACCGGCAGCGCATCCGACGCACGGTGTTCATCGCGGTGCCGTTCCTCGGCACTCCCAAAGCGCTGTGGGCCGCGGAGACCGGCAACATCTTCAACATGCCCATGCTGCGGGAGATGACATCGCCCGAAGCGCGTCTGGCCGCATCCAATTTCCGCTCCATTCCCGAACTTCTGCCCGGCCGCCGGGCGTTCGACGCCGCGGACGCCGCCTACGTCTCGGCGGACGGGCGTCTGCTGACGGACTATCCGTCGACCGCCGCCTATCTGGCATCCCTCCCGGACTGCGGGATCAACACCGGATTCCTCCCCCGCGCGGAGGCGTTCCAGCGATCCCTGTACCTGGGCGGCGGGGACGTCCACGTCGCGGCCGAAACCGACGCGCTGTTCCTGTGCGGGATCGGCCGTGAACTCGTCCGGACCGTCAAGTACGATGCGGACCGCCGCCTGGACGGCGCGGAGTTCGGAGGGACCGGGGATGCCACCGTTCCCGCCTGGAGCGCTTCGCTTGGCGTGTATCCGGATGGAACCGCCTCATTCGGGGTGGATCCGGAACGGGTCCTGTATAAAAACGTCTCGCACTTCGGATTCACGCTGGACGCCCGGACCGCCGCGCTGGCGGCGGATTGGATCCGGGGAGGGACTCCCGATCCGGCGGATTACGGGTTCTCCCGTGATCCCGCGGTTGCGGAGGCGGAGAAGGACGCCTTTCTTTCCCGCCTGGCCGATACGGTCGAGAACGGGATGTTCGCATTGTACCTTCAATCGATCGTGGACAAGCTTGTCGTCTCGGTGTTTGACTAGTTGACCAGCCACGGCGGGAGCGGATGCCGGGTGCCTGCCGGATGGAAAACGGGACCGTGCCGACCGGCGCGGTCCCGTCTTTATGCGGATGCAATCCGGTTCCGGGTTATCGTCCCGGACCGGTCAGCGGATGGATTCCGGTATCGGCACCGCCCGTCCCGCCGGCGGAACCGCCGGAACCCGTGCCGCCAGGTTGTCCGGTCGACGCCCGGAGCAGCCGGTCGCGCAGTTCGCCTTCCATCCTGGCCAGCTCGACCTCGGCATTCTGGCGCGCGGTGCGGCCCTCCTGCTGGATGCGGATGGCCTCCTCGATCGTGGTGATGAGATTCTCGTTCGCGGTCTTGAGCGTTGAAATCTCGACGATCCCCTTCTCGGACTCGCGTACGACATCCAGCGTACTTTGCTTGAGCATCGCGGAATTCTTGAGGAGCAGTTCGTTGGTGGCCTCGTTGACCTGCTGCTGAAGCCCCAGGGCCTGACGCTGCTTCCTCAGTCCGATGGCGAGGATGATCTGGTTCTTCCACAGCGGCAGGGTGTTGATGATGGAGGTCTGGATCTTTTCCACCAGCATCTTGTCGTTGTTCTGGATCAACCGGATCTGGGGCGCGGTCTGGATGGCGATCGTGCGCGAAAGCTTGATGTCGTAGAGCTTCTTCTCGAACCGGTCGGCCATCTGCCGGGCGTCGTTGGCTTTCTGGGCGTCCATCGGGTCGAGGCTGGCGGCCGCTTTGGCGTCGAGTTCCGGGATCACGGACTCATGGATCTCGCGGAGCTTTTTCTCCCCCGCCAGAATATACAGCTGGAGGTCGCGGAAATACTCCAGATTCTTCTGGTACATGAGGTCGAACATCCCGATATCCTTGAGCAGCGCCATCCGGGATCGGTCGAGTTCGTTGGCGATCTTGTCGAGCTGCACATCGACCGTCTCGTACTGCGCCGCGAAACGCGCGAACCGGTTCTTGGCGCGGCGGAACAGCCGGAACTTCTTCTCCTCTTCCTCCAGGTCGTCGACGTCCAGGGTCTTCACGTTGATCAGCAGGTCGGTCATGAGTTCGCCGACATGCCCTGTGTCCTTGGACCGTACCTGGCCGAGGATATTGTCCGCAAACTCGGAGATCTTGGACTGCGCCCCGATGCCGTACTGGATCATCTGCTGGGAATCGTTGATGTCGATGCCCGCCGCGATCGCCTCGACGCGTGCGCGCTCCTGCGGCGACAGCTCGTCCAGCTGCCTCGTCAGCAACTTGAGGCCCGCATCCGCGACCGCGGCGGCGGTGTCGGCCGCCGGTGCCTCCAGGCTCTGTGCACCCATGGTTCGGATCTCATCCATGTGTCTTGCCCCTTTCGTTCCTGTCAGCCTTCCATCCGCAGGGTCGTTTCCAGCAGATTGATATCGGACTCGATATCCATGATCTCGTCGACCATCAGCTTGCCGAACTGCTTCTCGAACGCGGTCTCAAGGATTTCAAGCGCCTGCGCGGTGCGTTCCCCCAGCTGGCGGATCTCGGCCGTCTGGATGCGGGTCTTCTGGATGTCCAGGTACTTGACGAGGATGCTGGACGCGGTCTCGAGGTAATAGTTGAAGAACCTCCGCGCGATCGAGATCTTTTCGGGGTACTTGGTGACATATTCGATGATCCGGTTTCCGGTCTCGTAGACCCGTCGTCCACGCGTGCGGATGTCGGGCGACTGGACCTGGCGGAGCACGGAGTCGATGTTGCGGAGGTGGGCGGATGCCTCCTGGAGGGTGCGGCGCTTCTCGGCGTCATACTGGGCGAAATCGACCTTGACCCGTCCGACCGACCGGGTCGGATCCAGGGACTTGCGCGCGGTTCCGTTGAGGATCAGGGCGAGGACGATGGAAAAAAGCAGCGGCACCTTGAGAACAAACTGGAGCACCAGAAAGAGTCCGATCCCCAGGATCGCCGCCAGGATTCGGCCGTCGCGCTTTTTTATGGGCTTGATGTCCCTCGCCATGGATCCACCTCAATCGTGTCCGCCGGATATACACCGAAATTATACATCACACCGTACGCCGGGAACACACCCATCGACGCAGGATCCATCCCGGCCGGAACGGGCCGGTCCTGCCGTCAGTCCTGGGGCTGCGCGGGATCCGTCCCGGGAGACTCCTGCACCGGCTTGCGGTAGGGACGCAGCACCAGCCGATCCCCCTCCCGCTCCGCCAGCAGCCGGTCCCGGCTGGTGAGCCCAAGCCCGTCCAGGAATTCCTTGGGAATCTGGACGCGGGCGGCCCGGTCCATCACGAGGACCTCGGTATGGGTGTCCCGGTCGACGGACAGACCCGGTTCGAGATTCTGCCCCGTCTCCCCGAGATTGCCCAGGCCGGCCATTTCCTCGGCGTAGCTGCGGATGCGCAGGAACTCGCTGCTGGTCTTGCCGTCCCGGATGGCCACCACGCGGTCGACTTTGCGGGACAGCTGCCGGTCGTGGGTGACGATGATGATCGTGATCCCGGTCTCGCGGTTCAAGGCCCGGAACAGATCCAGGATCATCGCCGCGGTCCGCGTATCCACAGCCCCGGTCGGTTCGTCGGCCAGCAGCAGCCGCGGCCGGTTCGCCAGCGCGATGGCGATCGCCACCCGCTGCTGCTCGCCGCCGGACAGCTGCTGGAGCCGGTTGTTGCGCCGGTCGGCCAGGCCGACCATGTCCAGCAGCTCCAGCGCGCGTTCGCGCCGTTTGCGCTCCGCGCAAAGCATGAGGGGCATCTCGACGTTTTCGAGCGCGGTCAGATACGGGATCAGGTTTCTGGCGTTGTTCTGCCAGACAAATCCCACGGTCTCCCGTTTGTAGTCGATGATCTCCCGGTCGGGCATTGTCAGCAGATCGTGCTCGTCCACGATCAGCCGTCCCGCGGAGGGCCGGTCGAGTCCGCCCAGCATGTTGAGCAGGGTCGACTTGCCGCTGCCGCTGTTGCCGATGATCGCCATCAGCTCGCCCTGCTCCACGCTCAGGTCCAGTCCTTGCAGCGCGAGCACCTCCAGGTCGATGGTCTTGTAGATCTTGACCAGGTTCTCGCAGTCAACCATCAACATCGGTGATCACCCCGTCCTCGAGCGTATAGACCAGATCCGCGACCTCCATCATGTTGGGATCATGCGTGGTCATGACCAGCGTCAGGCGTTCCTTCTCGATCAGGCTCCGGAACAGCCGGACCACCTGGAGTCCCATCGCGGTGTCCAGTTCCGCGGTCGGCTCGTCCGCGAACACCAGCGCGGGTTTGTGCGCGACGGCGCGGGCGATCGCGACACGTTGCTGCTCCCCGCCCGACAGTTCCTGGATCCGGTGCTTCATACGGTTGTCGAGCCCGACGAGCGCAAGGCACTCCAGCGCCCGGTCCCGCCG
Organism: Clostridia bacterium; assembly: GCA_017997315.1. Taxonomy (GTDB): domain Bacteria; phylum Bacillota; class Clostridia; order Saccharofermentanales; family UBA5734; genus JAAYKS01. Next base: position 2,843 of record JAGOFF010000059.1, on the reverse strand, counting down.
CTCGCGCGCGTCGTATCCCGCCACGCGGAGTGCAAACTCGATGTTTTCCAGCGCGGTCATCGTGTTGATCAGCGCGATCGATTGAAAAACGAAACCCATGCGCGTCCGCCGGAGTTCATCCCGCTCCCGGTCGCCGGAAGCGGTGATCTCGGCATCGCGGAAAAAAACGGATCCCGACGACGGACGGTCGAGCGCGCCCATGATGTTCATGAGCGTCGTTTTGCCGGAGCCGGAGCGGCCGCGGAGCATCGTCAGCCGGGCGGCGGGCACGTGGATCGACACATCGTCCAGCGCGCGGATCTCTTCCCTGCCGGCCTTGAAAAGCCGTGTGACGCCGACGGTACGGATCATGCAGTTTTCCACCACCAAGGGGACTCCCTCCAGCCGGTTCATTCTTCACCCAGCTTGACAGCCTGGTCGATGCGGATCTTGAGGATGAGTCTGGCCAGAGCCAGGAATCCCACCAGGAGGATCACGCCGACAACGATGAGGATCTTGCCCAGGTCGCTTGCGTATGCGGTCACCCGGAACGGGATCGGCTGGTCCGGAGCCGAGTAGACGAGCCGGAACAGCGGCACAAAGAGGGAGCCGCTGATCTTGCCGATCGCCAGACCTGCTCCGATCGCGACGCCGGAGATCAGGATCTGCTCGGTCAGGATCATCCCGATGATGCTGCGTTTGGACATGCCCATGGCGCGGAAGATGCCGAACTGCAGGACACGGCCCTGGATCGAAAGGATCCAGTAGATCAGGAATCCGATCGCGCAGATGAGCATCGATACGATGAATCCAAGGGAAAACATCCCGTTCGTCCCCTGCAGGATCAGGTCGTTCTTCATTTTCACGATGTCCTGGTTCGCGGACAGGATATCCGACACGCGGATGCCGTTCGCACCGATCGAATCGTAGACCGTGCGGTCGGTCACCCCCTCGGTGCGGCTCATCCACACCTCGTAGGGCTGCATCGGGGAATACCGGAACACGTAGTCCAGATTGGTGATCACCAGCTGGTTCTCGCGCACCGTCCCGTCCGGAGCGATCACCCGGGGGGTATAGCCCGGCCAGTAGTCCACAAAGGCGATCACGACCCCTTCGTAGGAAACGCTGCGATCCGTGACCGTGACGCTGTCGCCGACCGCGACCCCGATCTTGTCCTTGAGGTTGGACGACAGGATCACGGATTTGGGCTGGTTGGTCATGACGTTCATGTACTCGTTGATATGGTACGGGTTGAGATCCTGCCGCGTCCACACGGTCTGGGCGAAGTCGTAGGGGTCGATCGCCAGCATCTGGGCCCCGTTCAGGCTTTTCCCTTTGCAGGTCACCCCGATCTCATCCTTGTTGAGCACGCGTACGGCATGGTCGATCCCCTCGATTTTGTCGTACACCCCAAAATCCGGTTCGTGGTAGACCACATTGTCGTCCGTCGCACTGGTCCCGCCGAGTTCGTCCCCCACAACGACGTTCCCGTCGGCGTCGTACCGGGTCCAGGCCGGGATCAGCCGCAGGTCGGCCCCGACCAGGCACCGGGTGTTGTCTTCGACGTGCAGGTTGATCGTCCTCGCCGAGTCCGCGCTGAAGATGCCGATGGAAAGGCTGAGGATGAGGAAAAGCATCAGGAAGGCCGCCTGGCCGTCGCGTTGTCCCACCTGGTGGAACGAGGCGTACGCCACCGGGGACCAGATGCGGCTCCCCGCCTTGGATACGATGCGGATCAGCCGGGGATAGAGCCGCAGGAACAGCAGCCCCGCCCCAAGCACGAACACCGTGGAGGCGAGGTAGAGCAGGAAATCCACGTTGCCGGCGGTCACCGCCTCCGTGCTTTCCGAGACCGCCTTGAGCTGCTTGTTCATGCTGTAAAGCCCGTATGCCGCGACGGCCAGCAGGACGATGTCGAGGTAGAACCGCTGCCACAGCGGGGTGCGGATCCGGCCGGTACGGTTCCTCTTCTGGGCGACGATGCTCACCCGGGAGTTGGACAGCACCGGCACCAGGGTGGTCACGATGAACAACAGAACCGCACCGAGGGCGGCCAGGACCGCACCGGATCCGATGCCGAGGGTGAGGGTCTTGCGGTCGACGAATTCCAGGAATCCGTTCGACGCCCCGAGCACACGGCACATCAGCAGGCCGAGCGGCGGTCCGAGCAGCAGCGAGACCGCGCCCAGCAGTGCGCTTTCCAGCAGATAGATCCGCAGGATCTGGCTCCGCTTCGCGCCGCGGCTCTGAAACACCGAGATCTCGTTGAGCTCGCTCTGCACCTTGAGCTGCGAGATCATGAAGATATAGAAAACCAGCATCAGCACGATGGGGATGATCAGGATCGACAAGGTCAGCAGGAGCCGGGCTTCCCTGGCAGGGTAGTCCTCGAGGATCTGCGCGAGCGGAAACGAGGCGAGGTTGGACGAGTTGAACTCGAAAAACGCCTCGGACTGCCGCTGGAATCCCGCCAGCACCCGTTCGGTATGTTCGACGCGGATCTGGTGGTAGTCGAACGCGTAGTACCAGGTCGCGCGGGCGAGCGACTTGTCGCCTTCAGGGGTGGAGGTCGCCCCGAAAAACGGCTCGGTTGCGATCAGCAGACTGGAACTCAGCGTGGACTCCGGCTGGTACCAGTAGAGGTCGGCGGCATCCGCAGGCCTGACGACGCCGACGATGCGGATCCGGAACAGCGGTTCGTCGGAATTGAGGGTCGTGAACACATCGTAGGTCTGGTCCAGCGACATGTCGGTGTTGCGGTAGAACCGCTCCGTCACCACCGCCTCGATGACGCCGCCGTCCGCGACGGATTGCGAGTACATGCGTCCCTGCACGATGTCGACCTTGCCCTCGATGCCCTGCAC
>JAGOFF010000300.1 GCA_017997315.1 Clostridia bacterium | reverse complement strand
GTCGGGGAGCCTTCGCCAGAGGACACGGTCCTGATCCTCAAGGGGCTGCGCGACAAGTATGAAGCGCACCACAACGTACAGATCACCGACGAAGCGATCGAGGCGGCGGTCAAGCTGTCCAGCCGGTACATCACCGACCGTTTCCTCCCCGACAAGGCGATCGACCTGATCGACGAAGCCGCCTCCAAACTCCGGCTGGCCGCGGCGGTCGAGCCGGCGGAGCTCAAGGAACTGGACATCCAGGTCGCCGAGCTCCAGACCCGCAAGAAAGAAGCGGTCGACAAAGAAGACTTTGAACGCGCGGCGGTCCTCCGTAAAGAGGAAGAGGCGATCCAGGCGCGTATCCAGGAACTGCGCGACGGCTGGAAGCACGATCGCGACCACAAGGCGAACCAGCTCACTCCGGACGACATCGCGAACATCGTCGCGAGCTGGACCGGCGTCCCGGTCCGCAAGATCAACGAAAGCGACGCCGACCGGCTCCGCGTGCTGGAAGACGAGCTCCACAAGCGCGTCGTCGGCCAGAACCAGGCGGTCACCGCGGTCGCCAAGGCGATCCGCCGCGGCCGGCTCGGACTCAAGGACCCTAAACGCCCGACCGGCTCGTTCATCTTCCTCGGAACCACCGGCGTCGGCAAGACCGAGCTCGCCAAAGCGCTCGCCGAGGTGATGTTCGGCAACGAGAACGCCATGATCCGGGTCGACATGTCGGAGTACATGGAAAAGTTCGACGTCAGCAAGCTGATCGGGTCGCCCCCGGGCTACGTCGGGTATGAGGAGGGCGGCCAGCTGACCGAGAAGGTCCGCCGTCGTCCGTACTCTGTCGTGCTGTTCGACGAGATCGAGAAGGCGCATCCGGACGTGTTCAACGCGCTGCTCCAGATCCTTGAGGACGGGCGCCTGACGGACGGCCAGGGCCGGACCGTCGACTTCCGCAACACGATCATCATCATGACCTCCAACATCGGAGCGCGCATGCTGACGACCGCGGCCGGTCGCCGGATCGGATTCGACCTCGGACTGCCCAACGGCTCCGGGGACGAGGCTTCGGACGAGCGGCTCTACGGCGGAAAGAGCTACAACGAGGCGAAAGACGTCGTGCTCGAGGAAATGCGCAAGACGTTCAATCCCGAGTTCATCAACCGTGTGGACGAAATCATCTTCTTCCGGATGCTGGACCGCGACGCGATGAAGAAGATTGTCGGCATCATGCTCGGATCGCTCCGGAAACGGGTGCTCGACCTCGGGATCACACTCGAAGTCACCGATGCCGCGACCGACCTCCTGGCGGAGAAAGGGTATGATCCGCAGTACGGCGCGCGCCCGCTGCGCCGGGTCATCCAGTCCCAGGTCGAAGACCGCTTCTCGGAGGCCATGCTGGACGGTGTGGTCGCCGCGGGGGACACCGCGCTGGTGGATGCCGGGGACGACGGGATCGTGATCCGGAAGAAGACTCCGGACACCGTGCCCGAATCGGCGCCGGAAGCCGCGGCGGAACCCGCCGCACCCGGACCGCAGGACTCTGCATCTCCGGATACGGCGGTCTGACAGGCCCCCACGAACGGACCGGCTGAAGCCGGAGAGGGGACGAGAGTATCAAAAAGGGACGGCTGCATTGGTTGTCGGGCTTGAAGGCCGCAACCGCCGCGGCCGTCCTTTTGCTGGATCTGTGGATTCGCGCGCCGGTTTTCTGCTATCCTCGTAGCCGGAGGATGAAATCATGTCCGATCGGGAAAGCCTGTTCCATAAATCCTTGATCCTTTGCCCCCGCTGCGGTTCCGAGGAGAACGCGACGATCTGGGACGGCGTCAACGCCGTGACCGACCCGGACCTCAAAGACCGGTTGCTGCGCAAGACGCTCCAGAACCATGTCTGCGCCAATTGCGGACTGGATTTCGCGATGGCCGAGCCGATGGTCTACCACGACCCCGGGCTCCGGCTGATGATCGTCGTCCGTCCGGAAGCGGACGGGGAGGCTCCGGTGCAGATTGCGGATCCGGACGCGCTGGGACGCGCCGCAGCCGCAGTCTGCGGGATCTCGCCCGCGCCCGGGGACGGCTGGACGCTGCGGCTGGTCGGGGACTACAACCATCTGATCGAAAAAATACACCTGGCCGACCACGCGCGCAGCGACCGGCTCATGGAGGTCGTCAAGGTCGCGGTCCGGCGCCAGGCAGGCCCGGACGACCCGGTAGCGGATGCGGTCGAGATGCTCTATCTGACGGAAGCCGGCGGTACGCTCGCGTTTCTGCTGCGCGACAGCCAGGGTGCCTGGTTCCGGATGGAACTGGACGCCGGGGTGTACGACAACACCGAGCGGCTGCTGGGCGAGACGCTCCGGGACGACGGGCGATGGGCGGTGGTCGACACCGCGTATGCGGTGGACGCGATCAACCGGATGGCATAGGGATCATCCCAGGAGCGCGAACGACCCCACAAGCAGGGACAGGATGCTGTAGTACAGCAGATGTCCGAACAGCAGCATCAGGAGGGTCTGGTTGTCCGACAGCCCGACCAGTCGCCGGAATGTGAAAAACATCAGAAGGATACCGGCCAGCATGCCGAGGGCCAGGGTGAGCGTGGCGTAGGACGTCGCGTTGACCGCGGTCAGGCAGGCCAGAAGCATCAGGAC